>JANLHA010000328.1 GCA_024653845.1 Candidatus Omnitrophota bacterium
GCCCGCAATCAGGTAAAAATCATTGAAATAAAAGAAGTCTTTGATCTGCTCCGCGCGCGTATACGGGAATTCCGCATTCTCAACCACCACAATGCCAGTACTGCGTAAATCTAAAACTTCGTTCTTTTTAAGACGCAAAAATTGATTAGCAATGCGATAAGCATTGAGCTTCTTTTGCTCAATCAAATCCATGATCTTTTTTTCAGAAACGGACAAAATTTGAGAAGCTTCTCGAACAGAAATGTATTGCGATTCACTCATCAAGGACCTCAATCAAAGTTGTTTATTGAAGTTGTCCAGTGGAGGCCCAATTATCAATTTTAGAGCGTTCAAATTGCCATTCATTGCCGTTTCTCAAAGCAGGAATTTTTCCCGTACTAGCCAATTCAATGATTGCGGACGCTTCGATTTCAAGATATCTCGCAACTTCATCAACGGTCAAAGTGTCTTCCATCATTTGACATCGTCCATGAAAAACCGCTCCTTCTACGATATTTAGCCGAGGAGTTGAAATGTCTCCCGTCACAACAGACGTTGGCATCAAAACCAACATTTTCTTTGCAATAATATTCCCTCGCACCTTTCCAGCAATCACAACATTCTCCCCCAAAATTTCGGCTTCGACAATCGCAGAGTTACCAATGGTGAGCGTGCCCTGGACATCCAATGTCCCTTGAAAATTTCCATTCATTTTCAAATTAACAGGATCTTTGAATGAAAGGGTGCCCTGCATTTGGGCGCTGATTTCTATCGTTTTAGTTTCCGGAACTTCGTTTTCTCGACGACCTCTAAACATTTTCTTCCTTCCCCTCTAAGAATCGAGGAAATGGTTTACCCCTTACTTCGGTTCCACCACTTTATCTTTCAACTTCTGTTCAAAAGAGCGCAATCCAATCAGAACAACAAAAACAACCACAGAAAAAAGAATCGCCGTTGTGTATTGCCCTGCCCCGACCGCCATACCAATTCCCGAAACAATCCAAAGTGTCGCGGCTGTGGTTAATCCCAGGATGCGTTCACCGCCGCTTCGAATGATCGTGCCCGCGCAGAGAAATCCGATCCCCTGGACAATGCTAGACATCATTCGAGTTGGATCGACGACAGCAACGTCCTTATATATATCAAAAATATGAAATGAAGTCAACACGATCAACGCCGACCCAACGCCCACCAGAATGTGTGTTCGCAGCCCTGCACCTTTTTGCCGGAATTCCCGTTCCGCACCAATGAGGCTACTGAGAATGATCGTTAAACAAAGCTTTCCAAAAACTTCAAGGATGTTATATTCCACAAGGCCTCCTTTTTAAGTATTATCGAAGGTGAAATCCAAGTCCGGCACTCATCGCGGCGTTGTCTAAGCACAAAGTCAACGGAGGGAAAAAAACATTGATCCCCTTCACACGGCCTTCTTCCACCAGAGATTGACGCAAGGCCGAATTGGCGGCAACACCGCCTCCAACTAAAAGCGTTTTGACTTTTTTAGCTAAACATGCCTGAATGCTTTTTTCAACCAAAGCGCTCACAACATTATGTTGAAAAGCCGCTGCCACTTCAGCAGCAGAAAAATCTTTTTCTTGATGATGCTGACGATGGTGATAAAGGACGGCTGTTTTGACCCCGCTAAAACTAAAATCAAAAGAATTTGATAATTCCGAAACCGGAAACTTCAGACGTGTATTTCTTTTTGTCTGAGCAAGACGATCAATCACCGGTCCGCCGGGATAACCCAAATTTAAAATTCTGGCGACCTTGTCAAAAGCTTCACCAGCGGCGTCATCACGTGTTTGTCCTAACAACGAAAGGGATGAAAAATTTTTAAGATAATAAAGGCTTGTATGCCCTCCCGAGACGACTAACCCGACCGCAGGAAGCGTGGGACGCTTTCCCACTTTCTTCTCGGAAGCCTTGTCATTTGCTAAAAATTCAAGAAAATTGGCATAAAGATGTGCGTGGATATGATTAACTTCTACAAGGGGCTTCCCCGTCGCATAACTTAAGGCACGGGCATAGGAAAGCCCGACAAGAAGAGATCCAATCAATCCTGGAGAGGATGTTACGGCTAAAGCATCAACATCGGAAAGCGTTAAAGAAGACTTTGATAAAGCCTCTTCAACGACGAGTTGAATCAACTCCATTTGTCGTCGAGAAGCAATCTCAGGAATGATTCCACCGTATTTTTGGTGCTCCTTCAAACTGGAAGCCACAACATGCGAGAGCACATAGCGGCCATCCTTGACAATTGCAGCAGCCGTTTCATCACACGAAGTTTCAATCCCTAAAATATTCATAACTCTCAATTACGGACTCACAGACTTGGGAGAAGTTTTCTCCGCCGCAACCGGGGTAGGAGCAGGATCCTGACTATTTCCATTTTTAAAGTTACTGTAAACCTTAACCCCCTTGATCACGCTGATTGCCGTCTGGACCTGATTGTCAGCCAAAATTCGCTCTCGTCTTTCTTTTTGTTCTTTAGAAAGTTTGATCTCTTCCGGAGACTGATTCGATTCCTTCAACTTGACATCATCAAAAACATTTTCAATCTCTTTGCCTTTTTTCTTTATCTTTTTCTTAGCATCTTCGCCTTCTTCCTCATCAGGAAAGACGAGTTCCACTTTCACATCAGGTTCAATTCCCTTCCCGTGAATCGAAACTCCCGAAGGGGTGTAATACTTGCTCGTCGTCAATCGCAATCCTGACCCGTCTGGCAAAGGAATCACCGACTGAACCGAGCCTTTTCCAAAAGATTTTGTACCAACGAGAATGGCTCTCTTATTATCTTTAAGCGCTCCAGCTAAAATCTCACTTCCGGAAGCACTTCCTTCATTGATCAAAATGGCAATGGGCCAATCCAAAACTTTGTTAGGACCAGGTCGAGAAAACGTCTCGATCGTCTGGGCCGCTCGACGGCCTTTGGTTGTCACAACCAATTCGCCTTCTTTCAAGAATTCTTCGGTGATTTCAATAGCGACGTTAAGAAGTCCCCCTGGATTGTTTCTCAAGTCCAAAATGACACTGTCCGCTCCATCCTTGGCCAGTTGTTCTAATCCCTTATGAAATTCTTTATGAGAATCTTCTCGGAATTCGGCCAAACGAATGTATCCAATGTGGTCCTCTAAAATTTGAACATCCTTGACATCTTGAACTTGGATAATCTCCCGGACAATAGTAAAATCATGAAGCTTAAATTCTGTTTCTCTTAAGACGGTGATATGAACCGATGTCCCTGGATCTCCTCGCAACTTTTTAACAGCATCACTCAATGTCAAATCTTTCGTCACTTCATCTTCAATCTTAACAATGCGGTCTCCGGCTTTGATCCCCACTTTCCACGCTGGAGTGTCTTCAATGGGCGTGATGACCGTTAAAAGTCCGTCTTTGACAGAAATTTCAATTCCTAAGCCGCCAAATTTCCCTTGAGTTTCGGTCTTCAACTCTTTGTAATCATCTGGCTCGAGGAATTGGCTATGCGGATCCAACGACGACAACATTCCCTTCAAAGACCCATAAATCAAATCTTTTGGGGTTTTCTCCTCGACGTATTCCGACTGGATCGTCGTCAAGGCATAACTAAAAAGTTCAATCTGAGAATACAAATCAGATAAAACCGAAGGGTTCATCTGAGAAATGGCAAGGGTCGTTGCAGAAAGAAATAGAGAAATGACAAATACAACTTTAAGAAATTTTTTTTTCATGGAGAAAGCCTCCTTCTAATAAGCTCTCCGGCTTTTTTAGGATTTGCTTTGCCTTGGGTTTTTTTCATGACTTGACCAACTAAGAACCCAAGCGCACTTTCTTTACCTTCTTTGATTTGTTGAACGACAGAATCGCTTTGCGAGATGATTTCATCAATCACCTTGTCTAGCGTACCATCATCCGAGACCTGTGCCAAGCCATTTTCCTGAATAATCTGCTCTGCAGTCTTTCCGGAATCCAAAATCATCTTCAAAATGTCTTTACCGACAAGATTGCTCACCACACCACCTTCGACTTTGGAAATGAGATCCATCAAATTCTTCGGAGCCAGCTTCAACTGATCAAATTTCACTTTGCGAGTATTCGTCTCTTGCTGTAAAGGACCGATGATCCAATTGCAAACTTTCTTGACCGCGACGCCGCCAACCGCAACACATTCTTCCAGAAATGCTGCCAACGCCGGGTCCTGAATGATGATCTGGGTATCGTATGCAGAAATCTCATACTGCGATTGAAGTCTTTGAAATTTCTCTTGGGGAAGCTCAGGAAGTGTCCGACGGACATCATCGATATTTTTCTCGGTCAGAGTGAATGGCACAAGGTCGGGCTCAGGGAAATAGCGATAATCATGAGCCTCTTCTTTACTGCGCATGGAAAATGTCATGCCTTTTTCTTCGCTCCATAATCGGGTTTCTTGAACCACACGCTCACCAGAAAGGATCATTTTTGACTGACGCAATTCTTCATATTCCAACGCCGCCTTCACCGCACGAAAAGAATTCATATTTTTGACTTCCGCTTTTGTTCCAAATTCTTTCTCACCGCATCGACGGAGCGAGACATTGGCATCGCAGCGCAGGCTTCCTTTTTCCATATCACAATCCGAAACATCCAAATATTGCAAAATCAATTTCAAGGTCTGCAGATAGTCATACGCTTCTTGAGGAGAACGCAGATCCGGATCGCTCACAATTTCCAAAAGGGGAGTTCCCGTACGGTTATAATCGACGAGGCTGCTTTGAGTTTGGCCATCATGAATGAGTTTACCTGCATCTTCTTCCATATGCGCACGGAAAATTCCGATTTTCTTAGGACCAGACTCCGTCGGGATCATCAGAAATCCATGCTGGGCAATCGGGAGATCATACTGTGAAATTTGATAACCCTTGGGCAAATCTGGATAATAATAATTTTTCCGGTCAAATTTGATATACGGGTTGATCTTGCAATTGAGGGCCAGCCCCACCTTAACGGCATACTGCAAAGCGACCTTATTCAAGACAGGCAACGTTCCCGGGAGTCCCAAACAAACTGGACAGGTGTGACTATTAGGGTCGCGACCAAAATCATTGGCACAGCCGCAGAAAATTTTGGTTTTGGTATGAAATTGCAAATGGACTTCAAGTCCAATGACAGTTTCAAATTGTTTTTCAACAGTGGTTGACATTGTTCTGTTCCCTTGATTGGATGAAGCGACCCATTCGCTCACAATCGCCCCGTCTCTTCTTGAATTAAATGCTAATTGTCGACGGGTCTCAGAGTTCGCTCATGAGTTGCCTCATCCAATCGGCTTTGATAATTTTGTCAATCGCTTGCTGGGATAATTCCTAAGTGAACTCCGGACACCGTCTTCAACAAGGTTTTCAATTCTAGTTGAGACGGTGTTCGTGTGAACGAAGGAGTTATCTCAACAAGCGATCTTATAAATTCACCTTTCTCTTATGCCACTCCGTATTCTGCTCATAGGTATACGCGACCCGAAACATTGTTTCTTCAGCAAAAGGTTTGGTCATCACTTGCAACCCAATTGGCATCCCTGTCTTTGAAAATCCACAAGGAAGAGAAATCGCTGGAATCCCGCTCAAATTGGCTGAGATTGTGTAAATGTCCGAAAGATACATCGACAAAGGATCGTTGGTCTTTTCTCCCAAACGAAAAGCGGTCGTCGGAGATGTTGGGGCAATGATCGCATCTATCTCTTTAAAAGCCTGATCAAAATCCTGTTTGATTAGGGTTCTCACCTTCTGCCCTCGAAGATAATAGGCATCATAATATCCCGACGATAAACAGTAGGTTCCCAGCATGATTCGGCGTTTGGCTTCTCGCCCAAATCCTTGATCACGAGTTTCTTCAAACATATCAATCATCGGTGTCCTTCGCGCTTGAGAAGGATGCCGACGGATTCCATATTGAACTCCATCATAACGGGCCAAATTCGAGCTAGCCTCGGCAGTAGCGACAATATAATAGGTCGCAACAGAATATTCGGTATGCGGCAATGACATCTCAATAAATTTGGCTCCCTTTTTCTCAAGAACAGCGATCACCGCGCTCATCGATTCTTTGACTTCCGCGTCCATTCCATCGACAAAAAATTCTTTTGGAATTCCAATTTTGAGCCCCTGAACATCGTTCTTTAGAGCTTGCAGATAATCCGGGACGGCAACATTGGCCGACGTGGAATCCATTTCATCATAACCCGCAATGATTTTCAAAAGCAAAGCGGCGTCAGTGACATCTTTCGTAATCGGACCAATTTGATCAAGGCTCGAAGCAAAGGCAATAAGTCCATAACGAGAAACTCGCCCGTATGTTGGCTTGACGCCTACGACTCCACAAAATGCCGCTGGTTGACGGATCGATCCGCCGGTATCAGAACCCAAAGCCCAAATGGCTTCGTGCGCCGCAACGGCAGCAGCAGAGCCCCCACTCGATCCTCCAGGGACGCAATCCAGATTCCAAGGGTTACGAGTTGGGCCATAACACGAATTCTCCGTCGATGATCCAAAAGCAAACTCGTCCATATTGGTTGTTCCTAATGGAACAACTCCCGATGCTTTCAATTTATTGATGACGGTCGCATCATATGGAGGACGAAAACCTTTTAAAATTTGAGAACAACACGTGACTTCTTCTCCTGCGATGCAAAGGTTATCTTTGATGGCAATGGGGATTGAATATGCACCCGAATTGGCTGATACAGGAATTGCAGGCGTTCGCACAAAAGCATGGATACGCCCATCCGTGGCTTGAATCTTCTTGACCACGGCCTGAGAAACTTCAGCGGTAGAAGTTTTTTTCTCTTTGATCAAATCCAAAAGTTCGTGAGCTGTTAGTTCATTTAAATTCATAAAAATATTCCTAATCAATATTTCCAGACTTTCTCATTCAATCACCTGAGGGACTTTGAATGATCCTGCCTCTTTCGCTGGAGCATTAGCCAACGCTTCCTCTTGAGTTAAAGAAGGTCGCACCACATCTTCTCGAAAAACATTATTAATTGGCAAGACATGCGTTGTGGGTTCAACCGCTTTGGTATCCAGCTCCTGAAGCTTTCCCACATACTTCACAATGCCTTCCAAATCTTTGGCCAAAGTTTCTTGTTCATTTTCAGACAAAGAAATTCTTGCCAAGTGGGCAATGTATTGAACATCTTTTTTGCTGATCATATTGAAAAACCCTTCTTAAACTTTTATCGGTATCAAAAATAACTGGATATCTTATCATTATTTCTTTATTCTCGCAACAAAGCCTCTTTCAAATCTTCCGGGATAGTGGTGGGCTTAAAATCTTTGGTCAAACTCACCAAACTCACTTCTGCTTCTAGAATTAAGCGCCCTGATGGTTTATCATAAACTTTTTGATCAAAAATGAGCTGGGCCGCCGTGGCCTTGATCAGATGAGCATCACATGTGATGGTGTCTCCATATCGCGCCGGACTACGATAAGTGATAGAGCATTTGCGAACCGCGTACAAGAACCCTTGTTCGTGCAAAGCCAGCACACTGTAACCTTTTTTTTCTAAAAATTCGGTGCGGGCCTCTTCTAGGTACTTCAGATAGTTGCCATAATAAACAACTCCGCCAGAATCCGTGTCATGATAATAAATCCTCTTTTCCATGGTGTCCTTTCTCATCAAAGCCAACCTAGGCCTTCCAGATTAGCCGAAATTATTTTTGATAAAAATTATTTTTCCTACTTGTATCACTCTTCCCCATGTCTGTCAATCATTTACAACTCCTTTACAAATTAAAAAATATTTGAGGAAGCGCTTGCATATTCATAACCATATGTTATATTTACATTAGTTAAATTCAAAAAGATGATAAATTTCTAAAATTCAGCCACAATCTCTTGAAGCGTAAACGATTATGAATAAAGCAAAATCCATCAAAACCAGATCCCTCAAAACAAGCTTTTCGAAAGATGACCATCGTTATCTTCCACGATGGGAAGTCACCAATCGCGTCCTTTATCGAGTTGAGGACAGCA
>JANLHA010000337.1 GCA_024653845.1 Candidatus Omnitrophota bacterium
CCCCAATTTTCCCAAAGAAGGGATCATTTTTAAAGATATCACCACTCTGTTGAGAAATCCTGATGCCTTCCAAGAAGCGGTGAATCGTTTGGCCGAGAAATTTGAGAACGAAAAAATCGATCATGTGGTAGGCGTGGAGTCTCGAGGATTCATTTTTGGTTCTGTCTTGGCATATAAATTGAAGGCTGGCTTTGTCCCGGTGAGAAAGAAGGGAAAACTTCCTTATGAAACTAAAAGCGTCACCTATGAGTTAGAGTATGGGACAGACACCCTCGAAATTCATAAAGACGCCATATTGCCAGGTCAGCGTGTTCTCATTGTGGACGACCTTTTGGCCACGGGCGGAACGATTAAGGCGGTTGTTGATTTGGTCAAGGGACTTGGTGCGGATGTTTTAGGAGTTGCTTTTCTTATTGAATTAACCTTCCTTAAGGGCAAAGAAAAAATCAAAGATTTTCCAATCTACTCTATTATTGAGTATTAGAAGCTTGGCGTCCTTTCTTCTTCTGAATATTATACTTTAGACTCAATCAAAAAAATAAAACCCTGCGCCTGTAGCTCAGTATGGATAGAGCGCGGCTCTCCTAAGGCCGGCGTGGGTGGTTCGAATCCACCCAGGCGCATTCTTGGTTAGATAAAAATTTTCTAATAAATCCTTGACTCATCTTTTTCTGTATGTGAGAATGAAAATCCTTAAAGAAGAATAATAAAAAAAAGCTTAATGTTGAAGGGGGGAGACGACCTTCTTCTCATTAGGCCTTCTAAACCCAGTGATGATTTCAATCCGACGCCGAAAGGAGGGAGGAAACATCCAAAGTCAGGAATCATCAAACGCGCTGGTCTGCTTGAGTTAATTTTCTAGACCAAATTATATATCTAGTTTACATACATACGACAAGACTGTAATTTTGCAGTCTTGGGTTTAGGACAAGGAGAAAAAAATGAGAAAAAGTTTACTATTAGCGGTGCTCGCCGTCGGGTTGATGGCTGTTCCAGCATTTGCTAGTGTTCAAAACATCAAAGTGAGTGGAGATATTGATTCCACTTACGTTTACCGAGATAAATTTGATCTTGGTGATCGACGTCAATCGTTGCAATACGAACAATCTTTCTTGATGACGCAAACTCGTTTGCGAGTGGACGCGGATCTCACCGACAGCGTGATGACCACCGTTGCCCTCATCAACGAAAGAGTTTGGGATGAAGAGCTCAATAACGTGGGCGGTGCTTCAGGTACAGATGAAGGCGCCAATGATATTGACATCAACTTGGCTTATGTGACGTTACGAGAGATGTTGTATTCTCCGTTGACAGTGGTTATCGGTCGGCAGAATTTTGCCTATGGTAACTCTTTCGTCATTGATTCTGCTGGGACCAACAACGTCATTAGCGACGGTGGTCTTAACGGAGTCGCTGAAGACCTCTCCAAAAGAACATCTTTGGACGCGGTCCGCATGATCTTGGATTACAATCCATTGACGGTGGACTTGGTTGCTGCCAAAGTTGATGCTAACAACTTGGCTGGAACAGGTGCTCATCGTGATGATGTCAATCTTTTTGGTATCAATACGAACTGGCAATTGGGCGATTCCATGGACAGTGTCTTGGAAGCCTATTTCTGGTCAAAAATTGATCAAGGCGCTGGAATCACCAATCCTGGCGACAAGTCAGATACCGTGTATGTTCCAGGTTTGCATGCTAGTACCAATCCTATCAAAGGATTGAATTTGCAATCAGAAATTGCTTGGCAATTTGGGAACAAAACAGACACAGCTTCTGTTGCAGCTCCTGATAACGTCCGTCGTCGTGCCCTTGGGTTCGAAGCCATTGCTAGTTATGCATTGCCTTTCGAGAAGACAGCCAAGTGGAATCCCGTTGTGAGTGCTGTTTATAGCTATACTTCAGGGGACAGCAATCCTACAGAACCTGGAACCGCTGGTGGTGATGATACCTACACCGCTTGGGATCCAATGTTTGAGAATCAAGGAAGTGGTGCGATCTATAACACCCTCTTTGATTTGACCAATTCTCACATCTTCATTGCTAAAGGACAAGTTAATCCAATCGAAGACGTCACAGCTAGCTTCACATGGACGACAATGTGGTTGGATAAAGAAGTCAACAATGGCGCTGGTGGAAACTGCGGTGGTGTGAATGGTCCAGCACCTTGCGCGTTCACAATGCGTCAACCTGATGGCTCGACGCTCAATCCTCGAGTTACCAGCAATGATAAAATCGGCGATGAGTTTGGAATCGCTTTAGCCTACGATTATACTGAAGATGTTCGATTCGGTGCTCGTATGGATTGGTTTAGACCAGGCGATTTCTTCCATTCAGACAACGATGAATCTGCTACTCAATTCCTTCTCAATGGTATCGTAAGCTTCTAATTCCATTGTTGAGGAGTTTGTTTTTAACCCCTCCGTCAATATTGACGGAGGGGTTTTTTATTGTAAAAAATAATTCTAGAAAAAAATCTTAAAATAGTATTTTTTGTTTAATGTCTCGACGAGAAATTTTTTAAAAGATTTAAGACCTAAAAAGATAAAATAATCGTTTGAAAAAATAAAAATTTTGTTATCATGAAATCAATAAACACAATAGATCAAATGATTTATAAAGTGTGGTTTAAAAAATATGACACGTGATGAAATTTATGAACACTTGGCAAAAGTTTATTTGGGAAAGAAATACAGTC
>JANLHA010000340.1 GCA_024653845.1 Candidatus Omnitrophota bacterium
TACTGCAACGATTATGAAAATGATCTCTTTAACACGACTCAATTCCAGGCAGCGGGCCTATAACCAGCTCAGGGATTGGCTCAAGCAGGACTTCCCCGGGGAGGTCGTCCCGGCCAAAAAAGATATGCGCGGCAATTTTTTAAAGCCAGGCAAAGACAAGGGGTTGATCACTCTTCTGGAAGACGGGAAGATGGTGGGTTATGAGGTGGATAAGTCCATTGCGGATTCCGTAAATCATTCAAAAGATGGGGATGTTATGTTTGTGGGACATCTCATCAATAAGGTGTTCGGAAACCAGATATTCAAAAATATGTACATCACCTATAATCCCGGATTCACTCTATTCAACATACAGCGGGATATGCGCAGAAACTACGCCAATCTCAGCGCTCTTGGTCATACACCGACAATCAGAGAAATGCTTGTATCCTATGTTCAATCCATAAAGCCGTCCATAAGACGGCAAATGGGCATTGATGATCCATTGATTCGGGAAATGATGGAAAATTACGCGCTGGATATCCCGTTCATTGATTTCAATTTCAGCATTCGCGGGGATGAATATAACGGGACTTTAAGACAGCTTGGTCTTCTCAAGGGGGAGGAGCACCTTTATCATAAAATGATGAAGCCATTGCTTCGTCCGCTTCTCATGGTTATGGAGGGAATCCGGTTTGCCGGGAGTACTCTGGAAACCATGGGGAAGGTCGCTGGATACAAAATTTTGGAGAGCAAAAAAAAGTATTCCGGGAAACAGCTTGGGTACTTGACGCGGAATTTTATAAGCACACCAAATTATCGAAGAGGTGGGACACTAACGTCGGTCACAAATGCTGTTTGGATGTTTTCAAACATCATCAAGGAGGGTCTCAAGACCGATTATCAATTAGCGACGAATCCAAAGACACGCAGTGGTTTCTGGTGGGCCCATTTCAAAATGGACATGGTCCCCAAATTCCTGATGTTCCTGGCCGCGTCCGGATTGATTGGTAAGGAACTGAAGGACCAATTTGACAAGATATCCGAGTATGATAAAACAAATTACATTATCATTCCGGTTGGAGAAAACGATGACGGCACGGCGCGCTATTTCAGGATGCCGCACGATGAATCCGGGCGGTTGATGGCGGCTATTTTCTGGAAGGCTTTAACGGGGATTTACAAGAAGGATCCACAGCAGCTCCAGCAGATATTTGCGTTCGGGGCCGGACAGCTTCCGTCATTGGCTCCCGGGATAACACTCCTCGGAGGATGGACTCAATATCTTTCCGGAAAAAATCCTTATGATCCGTTCCGAGGTCATTATGTTGTATCTGATATGGCCTGGAAGGCGGGTGGCTGGCCGGCGCTCAAGAAGATGGTTCAGTGGACCGCCAACAACACCGGATTGTTAAGCTTTGCGACCCATACAGACAAGAATGAGTCGTTAGTTAAAACAGCGATCCTCTCTATTTCGGGGGTTAACCGCATTTTTAAATCCAGCGATTATGGGATCACGGAGTCTCTGCGTAAACAGCGCGATCAGATTGAGAAACGCCAGGCCAGGCGCACGCTTTTGAAGAGAGAGCTTGTTGATAAGGGGATTGAACAGATTGCTGGAGGAGCCAATCCAAATGAAGTGGCGCTTGAAATAGCCAGGAAAGTTTACGAGAACCCGACGACGGAGCAAAAAACACGGATCCAAAAAGACCTTAAGCAGGAAAAAGAGCGTGGAGAGAACGTTTACATTGACATGCTTTTGACAGCCAGAAGCAACGAAGAGAAGGTTCTGATTATGCGCGAGATGCGAAAGGTTTATGACTCTGGCAAGATGACCGCTCTCGAGAGGAAGATTTTAAACATTAAGGCCGCATCCGCTGATGTGATCAGAGAATCACGCCGATAATTTATTGATTTTTACCCGCCCAATGTTACAATGTTACATTATGGAAACCTGCCCTAAATGCTCCCAGAGTAAAAATTATGATCAAGTTACGGCGCGCGTGCTCAAAAACCCCAGTCTGAGCCAGGATTTTTCAATGTTTGTCTGCTTACGGTGCAATTTTAAATGGTTTATAAAAGACAAAGGAGATGACCATGATGGAAACCCATGAGAAGTCTCAGGATCCTCGTACGGGAGAAATCGTTACGCGCATAAAGGTCCCGGAGGAATTAAAGAAGAGACTCCTTGATAACATTCAGAAGAACGCGGAACATGCCAATGCTTTCATGCAAATAAGCAGGCAGCTTGTCCAGCTTCAGAAAAAGCAGCATGAAGAATTTGAAAAGGCATGTGCGGCAGAGATGGACATCGGAAAAGAAGTTGTTGCAGTTCGCGAGAAGATGGGGTTGGATTCCGCATGGATTTACAATCTGCAGCTTTGTATGATGGAACGAAGAGAACCGCCCCCCGACTCAATTCCTCCCGAAGGAGTCCTGAATGACGTCGCCTGATCTTCCATTTACTCCCGTCGGGGGTTCTGATAAACAGGCGGCCATCCACAACCGCATTTCAGTAATAAAGAGAATAGAATTTCTGTCCGGTGTAAATCTCCAGTCCAAAAGCAAGGAATACCTTAAGGCACTTGACCTTGAGCTGTATAAGCGATGGTATCACAATGAGCCGAGAACGAAGCGCGCGGATGAGGAATTTTGTCAGCGATCCGCCGAGGTTATTCAGGATATTGAAAAGAACGGATTTGATCTTGATCAGAGAGAGTTTGATGATGCGCTAAGTCATCATAAAAACAAGCCGGAGGACGGACATGTTGATCAACAATCTGAGGGCGATTCAAAAAATGCTGGAGAAGCCGACCAACCGGTCGAAGACTGAGTGTGCGCGTATCATTCTGGAAGAGATCATTCTTTATGTTCAGGGAAGAGGAGAAAAAACCCACATTTCTTCTGTTTCTTCCAAACCATTGAATCCTGAAGATTTCGAGAATTTACTATCCGAAGAAGCTGAGCAGGCTCGTCGAGAACTTACTTAATAAAATTATTGATTTCCAGCTGTTACGATGTTACGATGTTACAATTAGTTCTGCGGCGCCCTTCCGAATACAAATCTTTCGATGGAGAATAAGTTTGATGACCATACTAATCATCGAAGATGGTCCTTGTT
>JANLHA010000343.1 GCA_024653845.1 Candidatus Omnitrophota bacterium
GACTCTTTTTTCGTCATTCCTAACAAAGATACCAAGAACCAACTCTTTGATGAAGAAATTAAAAGAAAAATCGAAAATCATTTGATTAATAGTGGCTATCTTATTAAAAACTTCTCGGAAGCTCAATACACGCTCACTTACCGCTATGAAATTGATTCTGGCCAATATGTTCCTGGATCTGAAAAAGTTTTTAGCCCGGGACAAAAAATTCAGGTCTATTCTTCGGATGGAACTTACACGGGAGCTATCCAAACGTCCACAAACCTCAATTATAAAACAATAAGTTATAAAGAGTATACAAGCCACCTCCAGATTAACGTTTTCAAAAAGGACAATGAGAAACCTGTCTGGGTTGGAGAATCCTTTAGCTCAGGAAGAAATGATGACTTGCGAGTTTTAATTGAATACCTTTTATATGCCAATTTAAAATACTTTGGCAAAGATACCCAAAAGAACATCAAAGACTCCATCAAATTCGAGAAAAACAACCTAAAAATATTTAATAAGAAAACCTAAACAGAAAGGAGCCTGCCATGTTAAGATGGTCCGCAATCTTTTTTGTAATTGCTATTATTGCAGCCATGTTGGGTTTTACAGATATTGCAGGTGCAGCTGTTGATATTGCCAAATTTCTATTTTTCATTTTCTTGATTCCAGCCATTATTTTATTAATTTGGGCCTTGTTTTTTGTTGGATCGAAATAGGGGAATTTTGTGACCAGTGATTTAATTATCATCGCGTTGATGTTGATCATCAACGCGATATTTGCAGCTTACGAGATGGCCATTGCATCCATTTCTCGCGCACGTTTGATTGCGTTGACCAATTTGAAGCATAAAAAGGCCGCAGAAGCCCTTTTTATGAAAGAGCGTATGGAAGCGAGTCTTGCCGTCGTGCAGGTAGGAATCACTTTTGCTGGAGCTCTGGCGGCTGCAACCGGTGGAGCCGGGATCTCTGATTGGCTCGAGCCGCACCTGATCAATGCGTTGGGATTGGGGCAGTTTTGGGCAGAATTGTTTTCCGTTCTTTTGTTGGTCATTCCTTTAAGCATCATGACCATCATTTTTGCGGAATTGATCCCCAAAATGCTCGCCCTAAATCACCGCGAAACGATCTGCTTGCAGCTTTCTCCTGCCATGAAAACGATTTTCATCGCTTTTTATCCCTTGATTTCCATTCTTGAAAAAACTGTCAAAAAAATTCTAAGCATCATTGACCGTAAAATTGATCTTTCGTCTAAACACATGGATCAAACTGGCATTCATGAATTGAATGCCGCAATCGCCTTGACACGAGCTTCTCGCCTTATTAGCGCTGGCGAAGAAAAAATATTGTTATCAGCCGCGCAACTCTCTCGCAAAACCATCAAAAGTATCATGACTCCGCTCGAAGACATTTCGATGATGCAAGACAATAGCTCTTTATCCGAAGCCTTGATCAAAGCCCATCAAGACATGCACACTCGGTTCCCGGTTTATGTCAATTCCTCCGATGAAAAAATGAAAATTCTAGGGTATGTCAATTTCAAAGATATCGTCATTGCTCTCAAATTGAATCCGACAAATCCCTCGATCCATGGAATCATTCGCCCACTTCAATCTTTTGACGAAGACATGATTGTTTCAACCGTTTTGGAACGAATGATCAAGGACAAAGCTCACTTGGCCCTCGTCATTGATAAAAATGGGGATCCGCAGGGAATGATCACCTTGGAAGATATTGTCGAGGAGCTCTTAGGTGATATCGAAGATGAATATGACCGTCAATCTGTTTATATTCATCCTTATAACGCCGGTTGGATCATGGGTGGAGGTGTACCAATGAACATCGTGGCTCAAACAACCGGATTGGCCGAGAAGAGAAAAGATCTCGTGGATTCCACCATGCGCTTGTCTGACTGGTGCGCGCAAAAAATTAAAAAAATCAAAGGCGGGGAGACCATTCAAGATGGGACTCTACGAGTTTCGATTCGAAAACTCCGTCGACATAAAGTGGCTGAGGCCATGATTTTTGTGGAGTAAAATGTGACCAAAATTTTCCTCATTGGAATAGGAGGTGCCATAGGAAGCATTTTGCGTTATTGGGCTTCCGGATTGGATTACCGATTCTCCAACGGAATATTCCCGATGAGCACACTGCTCATCAACTTGTCGGGATCCTTGCTGATTGGCTTTTTGTGGGGACTTTTTGAACAGTTCACGGTTTCTTCTAACATCCGCATGTTCATCTTTATTGGAATTCTTGGCGGGTTTACAACCTTCTCCACATTTGCATTAGAAAATTTCAATTTGCTGCGCGATGGTGAAAAAAGCATTGCTGTTCTTAATATTCTTTTATCAAATTTCTTGGCGATTTTTCTTGTTTTTCTGGGATACATTTTAGCAAGAACACTTATTCATCTTATGAAATAGGAGTGACTATGAAGCTGCCCGAAGAAGGGATGTTGTTACGAATTTTTGTTGGAGAAAATGATCTTTTTCAAGACAAGACTTTATATGAACATATTGTTTTAAAAGCCCGTGAACTCAATATGGCGGGTGCAACGGTGCTCAAAGGAATCATGGGATTTGGCGCCCATAGCCGAATGCATACTGCCAAACTGCTCAGATTGTCCGAAGATCTTCCTGTTGTCATTGAAATTGTTGATAGTGAAGAAAAAATCAATCAATTCTTGCCAATTCTTGATGTCGTCAATGAAGGCTTGGTCACACTGGAAAAAGTTCGAGTGATCAAATATCGACCTCACTAAATTTTATTTTGCTTTTAAAACAATAGATCTTAGATTAATATATTTCGCTTAAGCTATCAATCCAATGGAGGGAAATATGAAAAAATTGATGACTGCAGTTTTTTTCATGACAATAATTTTCGGATTTACATTAACTGCTCGAGCGGAAGATCGATTTGCCGTAGGTGCAGAAGCCAATAGCCTTGGACTCGGTGGCAAAGTGATTGTCAAATTAACCGATCAATTTAACACTCGCATTGGAGGGAACGGATTTCAATACGACTACGATGCAACTAAAAGCGATGTGAAATACGACCTTGATCTCAATCTTCTTAATTTTTCTGCGTTGTTAGACTGGTTTCCGCTGGATAATGGGTTTCGTTTATCCACGGGTGTGATTATCAATCAAAATGAAATCGATGCCACTGCAAGGCGCGAATCGTCCTATACCGTTGGGAATAGCACCTATACGAGCGCTGAAGTTGGGACCTTAACCGGCCATATTGACTTCAATGAAGCGGCTCCTTATGTTGGATTAGGGTGGGGAACGCCTTTTGGAAAAACTTCCAATTGGAGTGTCATGTTCGATCTGGGCGTGATGTTTCAAGGATCTCCGGATGTGGATTTGGGTGCGACAGGAACTTTGGCCGGCAATGCAGCTTTTGAAGCCGATTTGCAACGGGAAGAAGATGACTTTGAAGATGACCTCGCTATTTTTCAATTCTATCCAGTTGTTTCTATTGGAATCGCGTATCGCTTCTAAGAATAACGAGAGTTGATGTGTTGTTATGAAAATTTCTCCTAAAGTTATTAAAAACCAAGTTCAAGTCAATAGATTCCATATTCCTTATCGTGTTTATGGAAATGGTGGCCCGCACGTCGTCTGTTTAAACGGTGTCCAACAATCCATGGCGATGTGGCAAAGTTTTGTTAACCAATTTGCAAAAGACTACCGTATTCTTCTTTTTGACTTTCCTGGCCAAGGCAAGGCCCAGGTTGATATGGGGCCTGTGAACGCTTCAATTGACGAACAGGTCGAAATTCTTCACGAGGTCATCAAGGCTTCCAATGTGCATGACATCACTATTTGTTCAGCGTCGTGGGGAGGTGTTGTTGCTCTGGCCTTTGTTTCAAAATATCCACATCTAACCAAACGATTACTTTTGGGAGGAATGGGAACAAAGCCAAGCAAAACCATGATTGAAATCATCAAAAAAGGTTGCAGTATGGATGAAAATAATCGTGAAGAAATGGCCAAAATGTTAATTGAAAGTTTTGGCGTGAACTTGCCCGAAGAAATGAAAGCCAGAATTTCTAGACAGTTTTGTGCCATGAGTAAAGAAAATTTGCGCAACTTTAGTGAGCATGGCTCATTTGTGCTTTCAAAAAATTTAGAAGAGATCGTCGATTTCAACAATATCAAAGTCGACACGGTTTTGATCAGCGGAGAAAACGACAAGCTTATCGACATTGATGATGTCAAATTCTTGGCGACCCAGATTCCAAATTGTCGTCTCAAAATTGTTAAAAACGTTGGGCACTTTCTTCATCTGGAAGATGAAAGCGTCTTGAATATTTACGGAGAATTTATTAAAAATTAAACGTCGGTACAAATCCCCCGGAAGAAAATCTCTCCTTATAGGGCAGAAAGGACATGCCGTGAAAATTCTTTCTCTGATTTTCGTTCTTGGCCTGGCAATCACTCTAACCCAACCTATTTTTGCAGATTTTAATAAAGACAAACTCAACGATGAAGATATTGTTCGTGTGCAAAATCTTTTAGCCAAGCTTGAACCCCTCATCAAGGAACGCGAAGCCGCGCAGTCGTTGGCAACACTGACTTTCGATGAGGTATATTCTCCGCTGAATGAAGAAGATAAAGCTTTTTTAAAAGAATTCCAGAATCTTAAAGGCGATGAACTAGGCGTGACCATTCCTTATCGCCAAATCGCGACGGGAAAAGAAAACTTGGTCGTAATGAAAAATCAAAAAATCTTGCTTAAAGGCGAACCCTACGTGATCCCACCGCAATATTTGCCTCCCAATGTTTGCCAACGCTATTTGGAAATGATGCAAGCCATGGAAAAAGATTTAGGAAAACGGCTGTACGTCGAGTCCGGATACCGTTCAAGCGCTTATCAATTATATCTTTTCGTTTATTATTTAAAAAATCATGATTACTCCATCCGTGAGACGACAAAATGGGTCGCCCTGCCTGGATACAGTGAACATGGTGCACCCCAATTCCAGGCGATCGATTTCATCAGCGCTGATGGAATCAGTGGAGAGGAAAAACCCGAAGAGTTCGAGAATCTAGAAGAGTACAAGTGGCTTCTTAAAAATGCCAACCGTTTCAATTTTATTCTGTCCTATCCTCGAGGAAAACCTGGGATCACTTTTGAGCCCTGGCACTGGCATTATGAGGAATGATGCGTGAAGATTTTCAACTTACATTATTCACAATGGGCCAGAATTATCATTCTGATCGGAGCTATCTGGAGAATCTCGGCTTACCTCGTCATCAACCCATCCTTATGGCTCGATGAAGCAAAGTTTGCCATTAAAACGGATGAATTCTCTTTTTCACAACTTTGGAATCCGGATGCACATCCAACAGCCTCAGAAGAAATCAAAGCCCAAACCGGACCGTTGGGGTTCTTCTTTTTAACTAAAGTCTTAACGCTATATTTTGGAAACCACGAATATGTCCTACGTTTCATTCCTCTACTCACAGGAATTCTTGGAATTTACTTTTTTTATCTCTTAGCTCAAAAAATTCTTTCTCCTCGAGGAGCATTATTGGCTCTTGCCTTTTTTAGTTTTTCCCCAATATTAATTAACTTTTCTTTTGATTTCCATCCTTATTCAAGTGATGTCTTCATTGCTGTCATTTTTTCCCATCTCTTCCTGACGCTTGATCAAAGGGACATGAAAATGAAGGAAGCTCTTTTAAGAGGCATGATTTTGGCTATTCTGCTATGGTTTTCTTCTCCTGCCATTTTTGTATTTCTAGGAATATCTACCGTTCTTTTTTATCATTATTTTTCTAAAAAAGAATGGAGCAAGTTAAAAATCCTAAGCATCATGATCATTTTTAATTTAACAAGCTTTTCGATCAATTATTTTTCTTATTTAACTTATTTCATTTCTTCTCAACCCATAACGACATATTGGAAACAATTTCTTATCCCCAACCTGCCTTTTTCAATTTCATCTTTTAAATTCTTATGTAATTTCTTATTTACACAGTTCT
Source organism: Candidatus Omnitrophota bacterium (assembly GCA_024653845.1). Lineage (GTDB taxonomy): Bacteria > Omnitrophota > Gorgyraeia > Zapsychrales > JANLHA01 > JANLHA01. The sequence goes on from JANLHA010000343.1 coordinate 5,982, forward strand.
TTTTTTATGCACCACTTTTCTTCATAAAATATTCTTTACTCGCATTTTTGTTGTTTGCTTTTGGAGGATATTTATTATTCTTTCAGAAACGCCTAAAATTCTTCTTACTCATTGGGCCATTACTAATCACAATTTTAGCCTCAATCTTTCAAAAATATCCTTTCATAGGGAGAACAATTGTTTTTCTGACACCCATTGCCTATATTCTCATTGCAGCGGGAATAGAAAAGACCATTTCTGTTCTTAGAAATTTGCAACCAGGACGATGGACATGGATCCTTATTTTCTTAATTCTCAGTATTTATATACAACAAGGAATCACAACGCTTATTCTTACAACAAGCAAAAGCACAAATGAAGATCTTGCGCCGGTTCTTGTAGAAGTCAGAAAAAGGGCACAGAAAACTGATCTGCTTTATATTTACTGTGGAGCACAGGCTCAGTTTGAATATTATCATCAACGTTTTGAACTTCAGGGTTTACCGACTGTATATGGCATTGATTCTCGGGAAGATCCTCAAAGATACCTTCAGGATATCAATCGACTTCGAGGAAGAGGACGCGTGTGGTTCATTTTCTCACATATTTGGGAAGATGAAGATATCGTCTATCTGGATCATCTCGACCATATTGGAAAAATGTTGATCAGCATTCCTTCCTGGAATGCCGGGGCTTTTTTATATGATCTATCCGATCCGAAGGAATAAATCAACTTAATTACCTGACCATTAACTCATTTGGATTTAAAGGCTTTTCATGCCGTCATCAACCTAATAAATTGTCATTGACTCTCAAAAATGATCTTTATAAAAAATAGCCAAGCGGAATTACAATTTTCTCTCAACAACCGTCTTGCTTTACACTTGATGAAATAGTATAATTCACCAAGTATGATTCGAATTGCTGCTGCCTATCCACGCAATCCAGAAAAAAAATTTGATATGGATTATTACATCCATACTCATTTACCCATGGTTTATCATAAATTTCGCCCTTTTGGACTTCAAAAAATCGAAGTTGATCAAGGAATTGAAAAGCCCGGTGGTGGCTCCTCACCATTTTTTGCGATCGGCTACCTTTATTTTGATAAGCTCAAAAATTTTCAAGAAGCTTATGCAACCGTTGGAGCCGAGGTGGTTGGCAACATTCCGGCGTATACCAATGTTGCGCCAATAATCCAAATTGGAGAAATGATAGAAGTTGGAAAGATGTAATTCATGAAAATAAGAGAACCTATTCCCGAAGATATCAAACGATTCATTCTCAGAAGTATCGATTCTGTGCCTCATTTAGAAGCCATTCTGCTGCTTCGTTACGATCCCAAGATAGAGTGGGATGGAACAACCATGGCCCAACGACTTTATATCAGTGAAAAAAAAGCCACTGAATTACTGACGGACCTGTGCGCAGCAGGCTTTGCTTCCAAAGAAAAAGATGGCTTCATGTATTTTTACAATCCGATTTCTTCAGAACTCAAAGAACTCATCAATCGATTAGCCGAAATTTACACAAAAAACTTGATCGAAGTCACAAACCTGATTCATTCCAAAACGAATAAACAAGCACAAACCTTTGGCGATGCCTTCAAATGGCAAAAAGAAAAGGACTAATCCAATGAGCGGATTCATTTATGGACTTTGTGCAATCGCAGCCATGTTATGTTCATATCTTTTGCTACGAAGTTATTCTCGCAGCAAATCTCGCTTGCTACTGTGGAGCGGCCTCTGTTTTTTAGGACTGGCAGTCAACAACCTCTTGCTCATCGTTGACAGAATCATCATTACTTCATTAGATCTTTCAAGTATCAGACTGGTACCTGCGCTCATAGGGATGATGTTGCTTATTTATGGTCTTATCTGGGAAACCGACTAGGAGAAATTTATGCAAGATATCTTATTAGGAGCCATTGCTATGGCATCTTTTGTTGCAGGATTGTTTTTCTTACGTTTTTGGAAAAGCACCAAGGACCGATTCTTTTTATTCTTCGCAATTGCATTTTGGATTGAGGCAATCAATCGAGTGATCTTAGGCTTGGTTGAATTGTCAGAAAACTTTCCAATTTTTTATTTGATACGATTCCTAGCTTTTGCTCTCATCTTATTTGCCATTCTAGATAAAAATCAAGCGAAGAAAATTCTTTAAGAATGGTCACGTGACTAAATCCTCATTCTTCAAATCTTATCGTTTCTCAATCATTCTCATCATCTCCATCATCATCGGTTCGTTACTGG
>JANLHA010000345.1 GCA_024653845.1 Candidatus Omnitrophota bacterium
TCCTAATTATACCTTTGTTTGTTACATCAATACCACAGCGGAAGTCAAAGCCGAATGCGATGTCTGTGTGACTTCAGCCAATGTTTATGATATCGTTGAGAAAATTCCCAACGACAAAATTTATTTCCTTCCCGACAAATTGATGGGACAAAATTTGGTTCGTGAAATGGAACATCGCGGGCTTAAAAAAGATGTTCGCTATTACAGCGGAACTTGCTATGTCCACGAAGAATATGACATCGAACAAGTTTTAAGAATCCGTCTCGAATATCCTGAAGCCAAAGTGGTCAGCCATCCGGAATGCACACCGGCCGTTTGCAAGGCTTCGGATTTTGTCGGTAGCACATCGCAAATGCTCGAATATATGCAAAAAACAGATGCCAAAGAAATTTTGATGCTTACCGAATGCGGACTTTCTTCACGATTGCAAGTCGAATTCCCCGAGAAAAAATTGGTAGGTTCTTGCACACTTTGTCGATACATGAAATCCAATACTCTCGAAGACATCTTGCGCGTCTTGAAAAATCCAACGGATCGCGATCGCGTCATTCTTGATAAAGACACGAGAGAACGCGCCCTCAAATGCATCAAAGCGATGTTTTTGTATACAAGCAAAACGCCATCCCATTCCTCAACATCCTGTTCATAAATTGACAGCCCATAGAGCGTATGATAATATGCTCACTATTCTATCCTTAATTTTTTGAGGAATTTACCGCCATCATGGACGAAAAATCCGTCGGCATCATCGAAACAAAATATTTCACCTGTTGTGAGCCTCCTCAGACACTTGTTCTCAAAAGTGGAGAGAAGCTCGGTCCCATCACTCAGGCCTATGAAACGTATGGCCAACTCAACGACGACAAATCCAACGCCATTCTTGTTTTTCATGCCTTAACTGGAGACGCTCACGCGGCCGGTTTCCACGCCGACGCCAAAAGGCCAGGCTGGTGGGATGAAATGATCGGTCCTGGCAAAGCTTTTGATACCAATAAATATTTTGTCATTTCCATCAATGTGCTCGGAAGCTGTAAAGGAACGACCGGTCCAGCGTCGATCGATCCCAAAACCGGCAAACCTTATGGCTTGAGTTTTCCGATGATCACGATCGAAGACATGGTTGTGACGCAAAAAATATTGATTGATCATTTAGGGATTAAAAAACTTTTAGCTGTGGCAGGCGGCTCGATGGGTGGACTTTCTGCACTCAAATGGGCTGTGCTTTATCCCGACTCCATTTGTTCAGTGATTACCATTGCCACGAATCACCGTCATACCGCTCAACAAATCGCACTTCATGAAGTGTGCCGACAAGCGATCATGTCCGATCCTGATTGGCAGAGTGGAGATTATTATGGAAAGACGATTCCGGCTCGTGGGTTAGCCTTATCCAGAATGATCGGTCACATCACTTACATGAGCGAAAAGTCGATGGACGAAAAGTTCGGCCGCAAGCTTATCGGCAAAGAGAAGGTGGGTTATGATTTTTCTCACGACTTTGAAGTCGAAAATTATTTGAAATACCGCGGCGACAGCTTTGTTCAAAGGTTCGATGCTAATTCTTATTTGTATCTGACCAAAGCTCTAGATTATTTTGATTTGGCCGAAGAGGGAGACTTGACCAAAGCCTTTCAGAAAGTGAAAGCCAACTTTCTCGTGATCACCTTCACTTCGGATTGGCTGTATCCCGCGTATCAGGCCAAAGAGTTTGTGCGCGCACTCAAAGCCAACGACATTGATGTTTCTTATATCGAAATCAATACGTCTTACGGTCACGATGCCTTTCTCGTTGAAACTGAAGGGCAGTCCCGTTTGATTTCTCACTTTCTAACACGAATTTGCCATGAACAAAAAAACTGAATCTCCTCTTCCTAAAAATATTCGACTCGACTACCGCGTGATTTGCGATCTCATCAAAGCGAATTCTCGTGTTCTTGATCTGGGATGCGGCAATGGAGACTTGCTTTCGGTTTTGATCAAATACAAAAATTGCAAAGCGACCGGTGTAGAAATCGATGAACAAGCCATTTATCAGTGCATGGCCAAAGGATTGACCGTTTCTCACGGAGATATCAATTCCGGATTGATCGAATATGCCGATAAACGTTTTGATTATGTGATTCTCAATGAAAGTTTACAAGAAATGCTGGATCCTCAAAAAGCCATTTTAGAAGCTTTAAGGGTAGGGAAGAAGGTGATTGTTGGAATTCCAAACTTTTGCCATTGGAATGCGCGGGTGCAAATTTTCTTTAATGGTCGCGTGCCGGTGACCAAAGAACTCCCTTACGAATGGTACAACACGCCCAATCTTCGTTTTTTCAGTTTGAAAGACTTCCGTGCGTTCTGCCAAGTCAATGGGATCAAAATCATCACCAAACGTGCGATCAGCCGAAGACATGAGATCCCACTTTTGTCGAATCTCTTTGCACATATTGGAATTTTCTTATTA
>JANLHA010000353.1 GCA_024653845.1 Candidatus Omnitrophota bacterium
ATGCATGGTTAGCAGGAGGAGTGAAAGGGGTCAAATCATTTTGGGCTAACATTCTTCCGCCGGCATTAACCGCATGGGGAACAGGAAGTGGGCTGGCGACTCTACCGGTCAACCTGGATGCCGCTAAAAAAATCGGAGTTCCCGAAGATGTGAGAGATGTTGTCGTTAACATCGGCGCTTCAGTCCATAGTGATGGTTCCTGCTTAGCGGCGGTGATGAAAATATCGTTACTTTTTGGAATTTTTGGGATACCTTTTTCTGGCCCAGAAACACTCGCTTCGGTTGTTGCGGTAGCGCTTTTGTGTGGAACCGTTATCAGCGGAATTCCTTCGGGGGGGATGCTTGGAGAATTGTTGATCATTACTCTTTTTGGATTTCCTATCGAAGCCATGCCTATCATTACCATGCTCGGAACATTGGTCGATCCACCGGCGACGATGGTCAATGTCGTTGGAGATAACGTTAGCGGCATGATGGTTGCTCGAGTGATGAACGGGCCTGAGTGGATGAAACCCGACCTATCATAATCCATTTCAGAAATCATTTAAGATTGGAGACAAACATGACAGCTTCTATCATTCTTGCCAAATTGATTGGTCCATATTGTTTGATCGTTGCTACGGGGGTTCTGCTCAATTTAAAAACCTATCAGAAGATGATCGAAGACCTGATTCAAAACAGCGCACTGGTTTATCTCTCCGGAATCTTTGCCCTGATCGTCGGACTTCTAATGGTTCAATTCCATAATATTTGGGTCCTTGATTGGCCGGTTGCCATTACCATCGTGGGATGGTTGGGTGTCATTAAAGGAGTGCGACTCATCGTCTTTCCCAATTCGCTTCCTAAAGCCATTGAGTTCTATCGAAACAATACGCTTTATCTTGTCATCCGCTTGATCTTAATTATCTTATTAGGTTTGGCGTTGACACTGTGGGGTTATTTTGAAATCCCCGTGACCTTTGAATACGAAAAATAACTTTCATGAGAATAGCTAAGACAACCAGCTCTTATATCACTGTTCGAACATCCACTATTCATGGTCGAGGTGTCTTTGCCAAACAAGCTATTCCAAAAGACACTCGCATCATCGAGTATAATGGAGAGAAAATCACAAAGGCAGAGAGCGAACGACGGGCCGACATTCCTTTGAAACGCCATCAGAAAAATAAGAATTACGGAGCCGTCTATATTTTTGAACTGAACAAACGCCATGATATCGATGGTAATGTTCCTTATAACACCGCCCGATATATCAATCATTCCTGCACCCCAAACGCTGAAGTCGACATCATTCGTGGAAAAATCTGGATCATCGCGCTCAGAGACATCGCGAAGGGAGAGGAGATCTTCTACAATTATGGCTACAACTACGATGCTTACGAAGATCATCGTTGTTTTTGTGAAACAGAGCGTTGCGTTGGGTATATCTTGGCAGAAGAGCATTGGCCCAAATTGAAAAAAGATTCAAAACGTAAGAAAAAAACTTTAGAGCATACAAGAAAATGAGCGACTCAAAATATTTTTGGATGACGTTGCAATCAAAATTGGAAACTATACGTATTAAATTCTTTAAACTACTAACCAAAATTATTAAATTTATTCTGTCTCCTGTTGTATGGAAACCTATAGTGGGAACTATAGTGGGAGCTGGTCTTTTTTGGCAAATCTATAACAACCGTCCTAATTTAATTTTAGAAATAGAAAATTTTGATAAACAACCGTTCTATCAAAAATTGATCTTACAAAATAGTGGTAATAGGCCAGCCCTAATTAAAGGAATTTATATAACAGGACTAAAATTGAAATCAAAAACTTCTCACTGGGAGTGGAAGAATTCTACTTTGGGTCCTTTGTTGGATTCCGTTGATTTCAAATTGAATGAAAACCAGAAGTTTAAATTTTCTTTAGATCAATTTAGAGATCTACCCTCAGGAATAAGTCAATCAGAATGGGCCTCTGGTTCTTTTGAACTAGAGGTTATTTATGATGATTTCATAATTAAACAGAAGGCTATATATTTCTACCATCTAATTGAAGGGCAATGGCAACAAATGGGTCCTTTTTTGAACAAGAATTTATCTATTTAGAGACAAACTAGCAATAATAAAAAAGTGTTCGGAGATGATATATAAAAGCACCTACTTTTACGAATGGATAAGGAGGAAATGATGAACCCATTAAATAAATACACCTTGGGAATCTTGACGTTAGTTTTGACCTGCAGCGGATGTGCCACCGCGATTGAAAAAGTCAGTCAGAGGGACGTATCCATGCCGGTTACCGAGGCCACAAATCATACCAAAGACGTGATCAATGATTATGGCTTCGATATTGAGCAGATAGCCCCCGAAGACGGTGCGACTCATGTCAAGGGTGAGCATGTCGATGGGCAAACGGTAAGGGTTGAAATCACTCCCGTGAGCGACGAGACATCTCATATTAAAGTTGAAGTGACTGACAAAAAGCCTCGGACCTCAGCCAAAACGATCCTCGAAGATATCGCTGTAAGGTACGAATAGGATTCTAGCGCCATCTTGCCTTTCCCGTGTAGTAACGGTATAATACAGATGAAGTTTTCGTCGAGATCTACGGCCATCCCGACTTCCCAAGAAAACTTGGCATAACTTAATTTTTATCAATAACCTCTTGACTATTAGGTGGAGGTCATTAAAATTATGACTTCTAGTACTTTTAATCAATCACTACAGAGATTGTCCACGGCATGTTAGATTATATTGCAATCATATTTGCTTTTCTATTCGCTTTGGCAATGGCGGTGCTCTTACTGATACTGCCTAAATTCTTGAGTCCCAAAATCCATAGCGAAGTGAAGTCAAGACCTTTTGAATGTGGTAAGGAGCCTTTTTCTTTGCCTGGTGGACAAACGCCCGTGCATTTCTATATTATTGCGATGCTTTTTATCGTCTTTGACGTCGAACTTGTCTTTCTTTTCCCGTGGGCGGTCATGTTCCGAGAATTGGGCGTTTTTGGTCTAGTTGAGATGGCCGTTTTTATGGGTTTTGTAGTTTTAGGGTTTTTATATGTTTGGAAAAAAAGAGCGCTAGATTGGGAGTAAAAAGATGTCTTTCATGAGTTCCGCATCCAATTTTTTCACTTCAAAAATGAGCGATGCCATGGGGTGGGCGCGTAAATACTCCATTTTCCAATACCCCTTTGTCACGGCGTGTTGCGGCATGGAGTATATGTCTACGGCTGCCGGCCATTATGATGTGGACCGTTTTGGTGCCGGCTTTCCCCGATTCTCCCCCAGACAATCAGATGTTCTTTTTGTCGTCGGGACCATCAGCCATAAAATGGCGCCCGTCCTCAAAGACGTTTATGACAAAATGTGTGAACCCAAATGGGTGGTGGCTTTTGGCGTTTGTACGTGTACCGGCGGTTTCTATGATAATTATTCGACGGTCATGGGAATTGATACCATCATTCCTGTTGATATTTATATTCCCGGTTGTCCTCCTCGTCCTGAAAACGTCATTGATGGATTGATGAAACTTCAGGATAAGATCCAAAAGGGAGAGCAATCGAGAACACTTTATGACCCGCGAACAAAAATCGGCCGACCCGCCCAGTTGCAAGAAGGTTATTCCGTAGTACAGCACATTAAACATATAGAATCTTCGTCATGACACCCTTACAGAGAGTTCAGGAAAAATTTTCACAAGACATCCTCGAAACCCATGCTTTTCGAGGAGATGAAACTGTGCTCATTCGTCCAAGCGTGTTAGGCGAGGTCGCCAAATTCTTAAAAACAACGCCAGAATTGGATTTCAATTTCTTGATGGATGTAACGGCCGTAGACTATCTGTTTTTTGCAGGCGGCCGAATCCCCAAAGAATTTCGATTTGAAGTCGTTTATCATTTTCTTTCTCTCAAATATAACCATCGCTTGCGACTCAAAGTGGCCGTTGATGAAAAGAATCCTGAAGTTGATACGCTGACCGATCTTTGGGCGTCGGCCAACTGGTATGAGAGAGAAGTCTGGGACATGTTTGGTATCAAATTCAAAGGTCATCCCAACTTAAAACGTATTTTGATGTATGAAGAGTTTCAAGGGCATGCTTTGCGTAAAGATTATCCATTTAATAAACGTCAACCATTGATTGGACCGCAGAACTGATGTCGACTCAAACGCGCTCAATGTTATTGAATGTGGGACCTTCGCATCCGGCAATGCATGGGGTCATCCGTCTCATCATGGAATTGGATGGCGAGAAGATCAAAGGTGTCGATGTAGAAATTGGATATCTTCATCGTGCCTTTGAAAAAATGTGTGAAACGGTCACATACACTCAATGCTTTCCATATACCGACCGACTGAATTATGTTTCTCCATTGATTAACAACGTCGGATTTGCGATGGCGGTCGAAAAATTGCTGGGCATTGACATTCCAGAACGCGCCAAATATATCAGGGTCATCATGAGCGAAATTTCGCGAGTGACCGACCATTTGACCTGTATCGGAGCGTCCTCGATGGAGTTGGGAGCGATGTCGGTTTTTCTTTATTTGATCAAAGCTCGCGAATTTTTATATGAACTCGTCGAAGAAATCACCGGTGCCCGATTAACCATTTCTTATGTCCGCATCGGGGGAGTCAAAGCTGATTTGACTCCAGGTTTTACTGATAGGGCCTTTCAAAAAATTGCAGAAGTCCGTAAGGTTCTGATCGAAGCAGATAAATTATTAACTCGCAATCGAATTTTCTTTGACCGCATGAAAAATACAGGAAAGATTTCCGCTGAAGATGTCATCTCGCATGGGATCACGGGCCCGTTCTTAAGAGGAAGCGGTATCGCTTACGACGTGCGTAAAGCCAACCCTTACTTGATTTATGATCGTTTGGATTTTGAAGTCCCAACGGGAACAACAGGGGACAACCTCGATCGTTATTTTGTCCGTATGGCTGAAATGGAACAAAGCTTAAGAATCATTGAACAGTGTTTCCAACAAATACCTGATGGGCCCATTGCGGGAGAACTGACCGGTGAAATGCTTCCGGCGGCGGAAATGGTTGACCGCGCCAAAATGGGGCAAACCGAAGGATTGCTTACCGATGAAGTTGATTTAGATCCAACATTGCAAGGTAGTACAAAAAAATATTACAAAGGAATCAGCGCGGATAAAAAAGATGTTGTTTTGCCGCCCAAAGAAGAAACTTATGGAAATATTGAAGGATTGATGAATCATTTCAAATTGGTCATGTATGGCCATGGGATTCGTCCGCCGGTGGGAGAGGTCTATTTTCCCGTTGAGGGTGCAAACGGAGAACTTGGATTTTATATTGTCAGTGACGGCCGCGATCAGCCTTGGAGAGTACGCGTTCACCCTCCGTGTTTTCCAATCATGTCCGCATTACCTAAATGTTTGATTGGCGATCAAATGGCTGACCTGGTTCCAACATTTGGTTCCGTCAATATGATTGCAGGGGAGTTGGATCGATAAAAACGTTGGAGGCTCCTATTTTTACAGCAGATTTTTTACAAGAAATTGATAAGATCACCAGCCGTTATGAAAAGAAACAGGCTGCGCTTTTACCTGTACTGCACCTGGTTCAGGAAAAAGAGGGCTTGATCTCACCGGAATCAGAGAAAAACATCGCGGAATATTTAGCTATTCCCGTGGTTCATGTCCATGAAGTGGTTTCGTTTTATCATTTATTTCATCAAACAAAAAAAGGCAAATGTCATTTTTCCGTTTGTCAGACAACCGCCTGTGCGTTACTCGGGGCTGAGGGAATCATTGAACATCTCAAAGAAAGATTGGGAATCCAAGCCGGTGAAACAACTCCCGACGGGAAATTCAGTCTGAGTGTCGTTGAATGTTTGGGCGCTTGCGAAATTGCACCGATGATGCAGTGCAATAAAGAATATACCGGTTTCTTAAACAAGAAAAAGATCGATGAGATAATCGAGAAGAATAGTTAGATATGGAAAAGATTATCACTAAAAGTTTTGGAAAAGCGAATTCCCATCGTTTGGAGACCTGTCTTCAAAATAAAGGTTATGAAGCCGCACGCAAAGCCTTAACCCAAATGACACCCACTCAGATTATTGATGAGGTCAAAAGATCCAATTTGCGTGGCTTGGGAGGGGCAGGGTTCCCAACGGGAACCAAGTGGAGTTTCATTCCCAAAGCCAACCCTAAACCCAAATATTTAGTCATCAATGGGG
>JANLHA010000355.1 GCA_024653845.1 Candidatus Omnitrophota bacterium
GGAAAGCGTAGAAAGTGATGTCCCGGTTGCGCCTGTTTTAGACAATGCAATGGAGGCCGCACCTGTCGTTGAAACCACCGCTCCAGAGGCCGAAGTTCAAGAAGCTAATGAACCTCAAGACATTGCTAAAAAATATATTGAAGGGAAAATGTCGAACGGAGTTCTTTATATTAAAGATAGCAAAACAAGTGAGTTGCGTCGCTTGGAATTGGTCCAATGGCAGGATGAGGTCATTGCCGTTGGAGACAATCAAGTTGTTTCTGTTCAGTTTAGAGATAAAGAAACCGAAGAGGTTTTGGACCTTGATGTGGAAATCTCCGCCGGAGAAGTGGTGGACCTTTTGATTCGCCAGGTCAATGGCGTTCCTCGATATCAGTATAATGAGAATCACGAGCGGGTCACGGTTTCAAATTAAGAGATAATCAAGTCGATGTAGTTTCTAAAGGGCCGTAGAGAAATCTGCGGCCCTTGAATGCCACAGGGCATCATTTTTTTCTTGTTGCTCCTCGAGCCCTCTGTTAGCATAGGTTCATGCGTTTTTATGCCGACCTGCATCTTCATTCCCACTATTCCCGCGCGACGAGTAAAAATCTCAATTTAGAATATTTAGCGCTTTGGGCTCAGCTCAAAGGCATTCAGGTTGTGGGGACGGGCGATTTTACGCACCCTTCTTGGATGAAAGAGCTCAAAGAAAAGTTGGAACCGGCCGAAGAGGGATTGTTTCGTTTGAAAGACCAATATGCCAAGGCAACCGAGCGCGAGCTGCCGGCCGCTTGCAAGGGCGAGGTCCGTTTTCTTCTCACCGTCGAGATTTCGAATATTTATAAAAGATTGGACAAGGTTCGTAAGGTTCATAATTTGGTTTTTGCTCCGCATTTTGCTGCGGCAGAGAAAACACAGAAAGAGTTAGGTGACATTGGAAATATCAGCTCTGACGGGCGGCCTATTCTGGGCTTGGATTCGCGCGACTTGTTAGAAATTGTGCTCGAATCCGATCCGATGGGCTTCTTGATCCCCGCGCATATTTGGACACCATGGTTTTCGGCGTTGGGGTCGAAGGGCGGATTTGATCGGATGGAAGATTGCTTTGGCGATTTGACCAAACACGTTTTTGCCGTCGAAACAGGGCTCTCGTCGGATCCGTTGATGAACTGGCGGTTGAGCCAGCTGGATCCTTATGTTTTGGTTTCGTTTGGTGATGCGCATTCGCCGCCGAAGCTTGCACGTGAAGCGACGATTTTTGATACCGAGCTTTCATATCCGGCGATTTATCGGGCGTTATCGGACCGTAAAGATAAAGGCCTTATTGGAACTGTTGAATTTTTCCCTGAAGAGGGCAAATATCATTATGATGGCCATCGGCTCTGCAAAACCCGTCTTCATCCTAAAGAAACTATAAAGAACAATGGATTGTGCCCGGTTTGCGGAAAATCGGTTGTCGTCGGAGTGATGGCCCGTGTGGAAGAGTTGGCCGATCATCCCGAAGGACGCAAATCTCCCAATTGGCGACCGTATCAGAATTTGATTCCCTTGCCAGAAATCATCGCTGAGGCTAAGGGGATGGGAGTCAATAGCGGAGCTGTCCAAATGGCCTTCACAGAAATTTTGAATAAATTGGGTAACGAACTTTTCATTTTGCAAGAGGCATCGATTCAAGACATCAAACGCGCTGCAGGCAGCCTTGTTGCCGAAGCCATCCAGCGCTCACGGGAAGGGAAAGTCAACATTGAACCAGGGTATGATGGCGAGTATGGGCATATCACCATTTTCTCATCGGAAGAACGCGAGAGCAGCGAAGACCAGATGGTTTTATTCTAAATGGCAGATTTGAACTCTTCCCAGCATCAAGCCGTTCATCATTCGGGGCAACATCTTTTGATTGTTGCCGGTCCCGGCACAGGGAAAACGCATACCCTTACCCAACGCATCCTGCATTTTTCTCAGCGCTTGAAAGATCAAGAGCGAATTCTAGCGATCACCTTTACCAATAAAGCCGCTCATGAAATGCGAGAGCGTGTTTCGTCACAGTTTCCGCAATGGCAAGATCGGATTGTGATTGGAACATTTCATTATTTTGGGCTTTCGCTTTTGCGACAATACGCTCAAAGAATCGGTATTTCTGAAAATTTTAAAATTGCGGCTCCAGAAGATATCGCTGAAGGCATCAAGGAAATCTGGCCGCAATGGAAGGCTAGCCAACGATCTGAAATTTTAGAACAGGCTTCGAGATGGAAATCGGTTGAATTTCAGAATTCTCCATCGGAAGAGGTAAGACAGTATCAAGAATGTTTACAAAAAAAGGGATGGTTGGATTTTGACGATCTTTTGCTCAATCCGGTCAATTTATTGAAAGAATGTGAGGATGTCCGAAAAGAAATTCAGCAACGATATCGATTCATTTTCGTCGATGAGTATCAGGATATCAGCCCGATTCAACATCAATTTTTGAAGTTGCTTGTAGGGCCAGAAAGCCATCTGACGGCGATCGGTGATCCCAATCAGGCGATTTATGGATTCCGAGGAGCGGATGTCAAGTTTTTTGAAAGCTTTACAGAAGATTTCCCCGGCGCACAGGCGACATCCTTATCAGAGAATTATCGATCCAGCCCGAATTTATTATCAGCGTCGAGTCAGATCATGGCCCAAGGACGAAGTTTGCATGTCCCTGAATTGACCGCCAAGATTTATACCGAAGGCCGTTTGGTGATTCACGAGACTCCGACGGATAAAGCCGAAGCCGAATATGTTGTTCATCAAATCGAGAAAATGGTGGGGGGAACGAGCATGTTCTCTCATGATTCGGGCCGGGCCGAAATCAGTGATAGCGCTGCACGCAGTTTCCATGACATCGTGGTGTTGTATCGTTTGAAAGCTCAACGCCGCTGCTTAGAAGAGGCGTTGAATCGCAGTGGAATCCCCTATCGTGTCACTGAGCAGATCAATGGAAATCCAGAAGATTTGGTCGATCCTTTTTCTTTTCGTCAATTTCGTGAAGGTGATAATGCGGAGAAAGTTTCTCTGATGACCATCCATGCGTCCAAAGGATTGGAATTCTCAGTTGTTTTCATTGTGGGGTGTGAGGAGGGCTTGATTCCACTTGATATCGCAGGGATGGAATCAGATCGCGAAGAAGAACGGCGATTATTTTATGTGGGAATGACGCGGGCGAAGGAACAGCTGTTTTTGACACGATCTGGACGACGGTTTCTCTATGGCAAGTCTTATGAAAATGCAGCGTCACCCTTTTTGGCTGATATTAAAGAAGAGTTGAAGGAATACGAAAAATTACAGCAGCTCAAACGCAAGAAGCGTAACGAAGATCAGATGAGTTTGTTTTCGTAAAAGTACAGGTCAACTGAGACAACCCATTCGTTCACACGAACACCGTCTTGACTTGAATGGAAAACCTGTTTGAAGATGGTGTCCGGAGTTTACTCATGGATTGCCTCAGTTGACCTGTAAATTTTATATTGTCACCCAAAATAATTTCTGAGTGAACTCTGAGGCCCGTTTACAATTTATATTTGATTCAAGAAAAAAACGGGTCGATTGTGAGCGAAGGAGTTATTTTGGATGACAAACTTAAGATTTTCGAACTTCTTTAAGAATGGTGGTTACGGGTTCGTATTTATTGAGGCAGTAGAAGTGAAAGCCAGGAGCCCCCATCTTGAGCAATTCCTGACATTGACGGATGGCGAATTGAATTCCCTCTTCGTGGACTTTTTCTTTATCTGCTTGGATGGGCTCAAAAATCTTTTTAACCCCGTCAGTCACGGTGGCTCCACACATATTGCAGAATTTGATAAGTCCTTGATAATCGGTGATCGGCAGGATTCCAGGGATCACGCGAGCGGTCACTCCCAATCGACGTAAACGGCTGACATAACTTGCATAATCTTGGTTATCGAAGAAAAGCTGAGTGATCACAAAATCCGCGCCGCTGTCCATTTTGGTTTTGAGATATTTGGCGTCTAATTCGCGGTCTCGGCAGAGAACGTGCCCTTCCGGAAAACCAGCCACCGCAATTCCAAAATGATCACCAAAATGTCGACGGATGAAAGCGCACAGCTCAGAACTGTATTGAAAATTTTCAGGCCCCGGCGTCCAGTTGGGCTGATCTTTGGGCGGATCACCCCGTAAAGCCAGAATATTTTCAATCCCATGGCGTTTCATCTCTTCTAAAATATTCTTAATTTCGTCTTTGGTATGGCAAACGCATGTCAAATGGGCAACGCCTGGAATATGATGCTGTTTTTGGATATGCTCGACGATTTCCAAGGTTTTATCCCGACTTCCGCCCCCTGCTCCATATGTACAGGTCATGAAATCCGGCTTAAGCTCTGCGAGTTGGGCGATGGTTGAAAGCAATTTTTGATAAGATTCCGGCGTTTTTGGGGGGAAAAATTCAAAGGAATAGGTGAGCGATTTTTTGGGAAATAAGTTTTTAATTTTCATGATACAGATTCTCAATAAGATGTGACAAAATCTTAGGATCAAATTTGGTGCATTATAGCACAATTTATATTAGAATGAACCCTCTTAGGAACTTTTTAGAAGGACTGAGTTTTGAAAGATGGTGCCATGTATATTTTAGGATTGAGCAGCTACGCTCATGAAGCCTCTTGTTCTCTAATCAAGAATGGTGAGATTCGAGTCGTCCTGGAAGAAGAACGGCTTAATCGGGAAAAACACACCTGGAAGTTTCCCAAGAATGCCATCGCTCAGTGTCTTAAGCAGGAAGGCATCACCATTCATGACATCGATCACTTCACCTTCTTTTGGGTCCCTTATCGGGAAATCACCCAGAATATTGGCCATATCCTCAAATTTTTTCCTTATAGTCTTAATCTCTTGAAAGCCCAGTCGGGGAGTGATGCTCTGTCTTTTGTTCCTCGAGTCAAGGCGATGGGAGAGGTTGGAAAAGAGATTCAGAAGCAGTTTGGTCTCCCCAAGACCCCGCACGTTCATTTCATTGAACATCATTTGGCTCATGCCGCGAGTTGTTTTTTCCCTTCCAGCTTTGAAGAAGCGGCCATTTTGACCGTTGATGGTCGGGGGGAATCCACAAGCACAATGTTTTCCGTCGGGAAAGGAACACGGATTGAAAAAATCAAGGAGATCAATGTCCCGCATTCATTGGGCCACTTGTATGCAGCCATGACGAGCTATTTGGGGTTTCGACCATTTTTTGATGAGTG
>JANLHA010000362.1 GCA_024653845.1 Candidatus Omnitrophota bacterium
TTGCAGCTGAGGCCGAGGCTAAAAAGAAGGCTGAGGAAGACGCTAAGTTGAAAGCTGAAAAAGAAGCTGAAGAAAAAAGAATCGAACAAGAGAAGCAGAAGAAAATTGAAGATGATGCCAAACTGAAAGCCGAAGAGGCTAGCAAGCAAGCTGCTCAAGAGAAAGCTAAAAAAGAAGCTGCTGATCTTGAGGCTCAAAAGCAGGCGCAAATAGAAGCTCAGAAGAAAGTGGAAGAGGCCAAGAAGCAAGCTGCTGCTGAAATTGAAGCTAAAAAACAAGCGGAATTGGCCATAAAACAAAAAGCGGAAGAGGAAGTTAAGCGTAAAGTCGAACAAGAGAAGAAAATTGTCGACTTAAGTATTAAAGAATCGGATGTTTTCTACGATGCTAAAAGCAATGTGATCAAGCTTACAATTTTCAATGAGGGTACAGCCGATGCCCAGGACATTGAAATTGTAATTTATCGAGGGAAAGAAGTAGATGGGGTGGAGAAGGTCAAGGAGTTGAAGTCCAAGACCAACACTACCGTCGTGCATCTTGGAAAGCGTGATCAAGATGGGGAATGGGTTATAGAAATCAAGCCTGCAAAAGGAGAGCAAAATTTAGATAACAATAAGGTGCCGTTGAAAATCTAAAATTACAATTATAGAATCTATTGATTTTTTAAAGAGGAGCTGATGATGATCGGCTCCTCTTTTTTATCTTAGAAAATTTTAAGAAAAAGTTTTGACGATGGGCGCTATAAGATATAGAGTATAGTCAATCATATTTTATATTCTTTAAATTCAACTTTTTAATAGAGTGAGGTGTAAGGTGAAGAAATTCCAAACTTCCCGCCGGGTGGCGATGATTGGATTGGCCGTGTTTTTGTGCGCTCTTTTCCCAATGGCTTCTTTTGCGGAAGTTTCCGTCACACAAGACATCCTGTTAACTCATTACGATGTGAATGGAAATCGGGCTAATTCTTTTTATCCGTATGATCGCAATACTTACGTTTATGAAAAAAGATTGGATTTTCGTCAAGATTTGACGGGTCGAGAGGGTGAACTTTTTGGAGATGTCGTTTGGCGAACAACCGATGATAGCCTTGTCGACCCCGAGACGAACAGCATCGAAGAGTTGACAATGACATTGAAAGAGTCCAATGGTGAAATGGTTTTGGGAGATTATTACGCGTCATTCTCGGATTATTCCGTCAACAACTTATTGCGAGGAGGCAAGTTTGTTTTGGGGGAAGACAGTGGTAGCCATAAGTTGATTGTCATTGGGGGAGCTGATGTGGCGCGATGGGACGATCTTTGGCAAAATCGTCAGGAAGAATTTGCCTCCAAGAAGAATGTTTGGGGTGTTAGATCTGAGAATAAGCTTTTTGATAATTTTCTGGAATTCAATTTGAATTACGCAGGGCTCAATGATCAATGGAATGAATTCATTTCAACCAGCAGTCCCGAGAGGGTTCAGGTCCTTACCACAGACAGTAAGATCAATTTGTTTCCATTCCTCTCGATGTATGGAGAGTATGCTACAAGTCTCGTCGACGAAAATGATCCTATCGAGTACAAAATTGATCAAGCATTCAAAGTGGGTTCTGATTTCAAAATGCAGGCTTATCAGGCAAGAACAGAATATAGTCGAGTGGGCCAGCATTTTTCTAGCATCAGTGGGTTTGCTCCGCAAGATTTGCAGGCCTTGCTTTACGATGCGACGGCATATTTGCCCCAGAATGTTCAACTTGTCCATTATATTCATTTGGATGCAGATAATATCAATAAGAATAAGACAACAACAACCAAACAGCTCAATCCCGGTGGTCGATTGATTTTTGAAATTCCTTGGGATGTCAAGGTTGAGCTGTCCGGTGACCTGCGCAAGCGATACACGACGGATAAGTCGGTCAGTACGGATACGCAAACTTATGGAATCCAGTTGGGCAAGGATTTTGATCATTGGGGGGTTTCCACCAATTATAGTCATGCCGATATCAATGATATGGTGACTGCTTCTCAGGAACGAGACCAAGATACGATTGGTCTCAATTTTGATGGAGACTTTGAGTTCAACGAGGTCCAGTTCAATTGGAATCTTGGTGAAGATCTGCAACATGAGCATCATCGCATCGCCGCCAAAAGTGACATTTTGTTCAATACGAATGGAGGCTTGAGAGTTGTTTTCCCTTCCACGTTGACATTCGAAAGCCAAGTGAGTTTTCGTGATAGCAATTATTATCTGAATGCTTCTGACAGCACTTCAAATAAATTGCTTCTTTCTTTATCAAGAGAAATCCGCAAAGACATGCAAATGTCTCTTTCCTATGATCAGGCCGGATATGATTTCTTTGACGGAGACAATAATTATATTGAAAGAATTTTTAGAACGAAACTTTCTTGTAAGTTCTAATTTTTAAAATACCGAGGAGAAAAGATGACAAAAGCCAGGGCTTCGTTTTTGATGATTTTTTTCTTGGGATTTTTGGTTTCCCCTTGTTATTCACAAGGAGAAGTTCAGATTCAAGGCGTTACAGTTGAAGAAGGCAAGCGCGTGTCTCTGACAAAGCAGGACTTGCAAGGGAAAAGTCGCATCGAATTCAAATTGACCCCCTCTGAAGATGTCGATTCTGTCAGGATTTCTTTTGACGGAGGAAAATCTTGGGACAAGATGAAGAAGAAGGGGAGCTCCTTTATCTATCGCCATCGTCCTCGAAGCATTGAAACTATGGACCTTTCATTTTCGGTAGAATCTCTCGACGGGACAAAAAATGTCTATTCGACGGACATCATAGTTTCTTATGAGAAATCTGGCCCTCAAGAGTCGATCGATTATCTTCTTCGTGACTTGAAGAGTTCTTATGAAAATGAAAATTCTAATGCCTTTTTGAACCTGATTGCTTTTGATTTCCCTGGGCAGGTAGAATTTCGAGAAGCCATTGATCAAGATTTCCGTAATCATCGGAACATCCGTCTTTTTTTCCAAAAGGAAGAAGATCTCATCGGCCCTTCAGGAGAAGAAGCCATTTATGATGTCCTTTGGAAGAAAAATTTTCAAGACACATCAGGTGCGAACTTTTCGGATAGCGAAACCATCACGATGAAATTTAAGAAACAGCCTTCAGGATGGAAGTTGGCTGCAATGCGTGACAATACGATTTTTGGCTCCACATTGATCGGGACTGTGGATTTGACCGTTGGGAGCATTTCTTTTGATGGAGGAACAACGACTCTAACGGCTGTGATTAATAATAATGGGAGCAAGCTTGCAGAGAACATCAAAATTGATTTTTATTTTATTGATAATCCAGCTTTGAGTAGCACTAAACAACTTCATGGTTCTCAGGTTGTGGTTTCCCTTGGGGTAAATTCTCAAGTGACGATCAGCAGAGATTTTTCAAGCCTTTTGCCGCTTACGAATCCCCATGATTTTATCATTATTTTAGACCCTGAGAATACCATTGGTGAGGTCAGTGAAAGAAATAATGAGGCGGTTGTAAGGTTTGCTCCTTAAGCCGGTTTTGATTGAGACTCAAGAGTAAGGGCGATTCTCAAATGGGAT
>JANLHA010000364.1 GCA_024653845.1 Candidatus Omnitrophota bacterium
CCCGTATCATTGCTTCCATGGCTTTGACCGCGATGCGTTGTTGTGCACCCCGCCATCCCGCATGGGCCAAGCTGATCACCTCTCGTCGATCATCATAAAAAAAAATGGGGAAACAATCCGCTGTCCTAATTGTCAAAACAATCTCTGGTCGATTGGTGACAACCCCATCCGCAACAATGTCTTGCCTTTCCAGCAGAGAAGAGTCATCAATCACTTTCACCACATCACCATGCACTTGGCGGGGCGAAATGATGTTCACCCAACGGACTTCGCCAATCTCCTCAAGATGCGCCTGTTGAGCTTGCCTTAACGCTGCTTCCGAAGACAATCGAAAGTCGACTGCTCGATCACTAAAAAAAGCAACAACACGAGGTGAAGAAAAATGGGCTAAAGGAAACATCAAGGTTGATTTTCTAATAATGAAACATCGTCTTGAGATACGGGAAGTTCTTGAACATCCCTGAGCTTACGTTCGATTGTTCGGGATTTTTTAGCAGCATCCTCGATGGTATTGCTGGCAGCCTGAAGCTGCTTGTGCGTTTTTTCCAAAATATCACCAAATTTATTGAATTCTGTTTTGACTAATCCTAATAAATTCCAAACGTCACCCGCGCTCTTTTGGATCGCTAACGTTCGAAAGCCCATTTGCAAACTGTTCAAAAATGCGGCAATTGTGGAAGGGCCCGAAATCATCACTCGAAACTCCTGCCTTAAGAGATCGGCAAATCCCGGATGCCTCAAAACTTCGGCGTAAAGCCCTTCTGTCGGCAAAAACAAAATTCCAAAGTCGGTTGTGAAAGGCGGATCAAGATATTTCTCACGGATATTTTTGGCCTCAAGCTTCAATCGATTTTGTAATGCCTTCGTACACTCTTCAATTTGTTCAAGGTTTGCCTGCTCTTGGGCATACTGTAAACGTTCATAGTCTTCGACGGGGAATTTGGCATCGACAGGAAGGAAAAGAGGTCCCTCTCCACTTCCTGGAAGTTTGATGGCAAACTCGACCGGGTCACGACTGTTTCGCTTGGTCACCATATTGCAAACATATTGGTCAGCCGTTAAGATTTGTTCAAGCAGATTCCCTAACTGCACCTCGCCCCACGTTCCACGGGTCTTCACATTTGTCAGAACTTTCTTGAGATCCCCGACACCAGACGCCAAGGTTTGCATTTCACCCAACCCCTGGTGCACCTTCTCCAGTCGATCACTCACCAATTGAAACGATTCGCCGAGCCGTTTCTCAAGGGTCGAGTGCAATTTTTCATCGACGGTCTCGCGCATCTGCTCAAGTTTTCGACTGTTGTCTTCCTGTAGAATTCGCAACTGAATTTCGACGACCTCACGCAACTTTTCTAATTTTTCTTCGTTCATCCGAGTCAGCGACGACAATTGATTAGAAATGATTTGAGTGAATCCATGAAAACTTTCACTCAATTCACTACGGTTGCGAGAGACCTCTTCACGCAAAAGGCGTTCCGTGCGTTCCTGATTCTTTTCGATATTCTCAAATTGCTTTTCAAGCGCAGTGTTTGGACGGGATTGCTGCTGTAAAAGGCGGGAAATGAAAAAAATCACTGAGCCCACACCTAACAAAAGCCCAATCATTCCAATGACGATAAAGATGTCCATAAAATCCTTATAAAGAAAATAAGGGCCCCTTCGACTGAAGGGGCCTTAATCCAAACAAATTATTTCTTAGCGCGATTCAATTCTTCCAAAAGACTGATGATTTTCTCCAGACGTGCCGTCATCGCAATAGGGACAAAGACAAACCAGACCAAAAGAAAAATCTTTAAACCCACAACCCACAAATCTGATTCTAGAGCGGCCATACTCACCTCCTTTGATTGAAAAAGACGCTTTCATTATAAGGAAGGCAATTCCAATTGTCCAGCTTACAAAACTAAAACTTATGGATTTAAAATCCGAGAATCCAATAGTTAAGGAAATCTGAATGGAAGAAATCAATGTAAGGCATTCAGGTCGCAACAAGCCGGAGGCGATGGCTTAGAGGCACCTTGAGAAGGTAAAACATGCTCCCAAGATACTAACTTACCTTTTTGATTGAAAGAAACATAGACCTTTTCGGCATTAAAAAATTTCGTAGAATAGCGATACAGCCAAATGTTGTAAATCTCTCCATCTTTTTCCTTCTGCTTGATAAAGATGGGCCTCCCAAACTCTCGGCGAAACTTTCTTTCTGTGGAATATTGATGGGGGGGGTCTTCCTGAACCGCAGCGAGTAACTTTTCAAAGTTTTGATTCTGTTTCTCAACAGACTTGGCTTGAAGGTCTTTATTCTCAGAATAACTTTTGAGCCTTAAGAGCTCTTGCATATGAGCAATTTTGGCGCAGCCCGTTAAAAAAGGCAGCCCCATGATCACGACGAGTCCAAAATTAAAAAACCCTTGTTTCATTGATTGATTTGATCCCGCTCTTCTTTCAACTGTTTGACCGTCGATTCGATTTCTCTGAGACGAATTGGAATTTCTTTCAACCGCTTGCCATATTCTTTGAGCAAATTGGGATCTTTACCGAAAGCATTCCCCAAGACCCGCGCCTTCACATAACTTTCCGTTTCGATGTCTTGTTTTTCTTTTTCCAACTGCTTGATTTGATTTTTGATATCTTCTAAACGTTTGGTGGCTTGTCGGTGCTGCTGACGAAGATCTTGAACTTTTTGGCTTTCCACTTCCTGTTTCTTTCGCTTTTCTTCTTTCTCGCGATCTTTTTCTTGTTTGACCTTGGCCTCAGATTGCTGCCCTAACGTCTCGCCCATCTTCTTTTTATCCAGATAATAATCTAACCCACCTGGATAAGTTTTGTATTGTCCTTGATCCACTTCAATGATGCAATCGGCAATTTCTCTGACAAAAAATAAATCGTGACTGATAAAGCACAACGTTCCTTCATATCTCTGGAAAGCCGTTGTTAATGCTTCAACCCCATCAATGTCCAAATGGGTTGTGGGCTCGTCGAGCAAAATGAAATTGGGTGGGTTGATCAGCAATTTCGCCAAGATCAAACGGCTTTTTTCTCCTCCGGATAAAACACTCACGGGCTTGAAAACATCCTCACCATGGAAATTAAAAAGCCCCAGAAGACTGCGCATCTTCACCGGCGGACAAGATCCGTGCACAACGGATGCCAATTCATCCAATACATTATTTTGTGGATTGAGAACATCCAGCCTGGTCTGAGAAAAATATCCACGAGTCACTTGATGTCCTAAACGAACCGTTCCCCCATCGGGTTCAAGAACTCCAGCAGCCATTTTGAGCATCGTTGACTTTCCCGCGCCATTAGGCCCAACGAGGCAAACTTTTTGTCCTTTGACAATTTCCAAATTCAAATCCGTATAAATCTTCTTCTCGCCATATGATTTGCTGACATGACTCATGGTCAAAACAGTATATCCACTCTGCTGGGTCACCGGGAACTCAAAATCTTTGATACTTCTTCGCTCTTGCGGCAACTCGATTTCTTCGAGGCGCTCAATCATCTTTTGTTTATTGCGCACCGCAGAAGCACGATTGGGCTGAGCATGAAACCGCTGAGTGAACTTTTCTAATTGTTCACGTTTTTTCTCGACGACCTTTTGACGTTTTTCCAAAGTTTTGTATTCGACGCCCTTTTGTTCCTCAAAAGCCTCGTAATTTCCTTTAACCTTGGTGATCCGTCCATTCTCGAGGACAATCGTGTAGTTGGTGACATCATTAAGGAAGACCTTATCATGCGAGATGATAACAAACGTCCCCTGATAACTCGCCAAAAAATCTTTCAGCCATAATGTGGCCGACAAGTCCAAATAGTTGGTAGGTTCGTCGAGAAGAATGACATCGTAAGGATAAATGAGAAGCTTAGCCAACAACGCACGCATCTGCCAGCCACCGCTCAACTGCATGATCGGCTTTTCAAAGTCTTGCATTTTGAATCCAAGCCCGGTCAGAACTTTTTCAGCCTTGTGTTCCAATTCATAAAAACCTGCCGTCTCCAACTCAGCCAGAATATCGCCGTAGCGTGGGCTATCCGCTTTATTTTCGTCCTCAAGCTCATGCTTTTCTTTCAAAAGTTTCTTAATGCGGTCATCGCCTGATGTGACTTCTTCAATCAATGTTCGTTCCGACGTAAACTTGGCTTCCTGCGGAAGATATCCAATATTCAAATTTTTCTGAAGTTGGACCCCGCCACTCGAAGCTTCCATCTCACCGAGGATGATATTGAAAAGAGTCGATTTCCCCGTCCCATTCGGACCGGTCAACCCAATTTTCTCTCGAGAATTAATGCTCAACGTCACATCTTTGAAGAGTGTGCGCTGAGTGAGATTTTTAGAAAGATTGTTGATAGTGATCATATATTTTCTATATCTATGAATTCATCTTTTCGCTCAAAACCGATTTCTTAACGTCTAATGTCTTTCGATTCAAAGACGAATTCATACCTTCAACTTATTCTTTGATTGTGTCACTTCATTTTCACTTAAATACCGGAACTCCCCCGTCTTCAAATTTCCTAATTCCAGTGAGCCTTGACGAATTCTTTTTAAGAAAGTCACCCTGTGCCCCACCACCGCCACCATCCGCCTAACCTGCCGATTACGCCCTTCATGAATCGTGATCAAAAACCGTGTTTTGTCTTCCTGGTATTTTAGCTGTTCTATTCTTGCTGTCGAGGTTTTCTTACCTTCAATGATCACACCGCGTTCAAGCCGCAATTTCTGTTCTGGTGTTAGACGTTTCGCAACATGCACTTCATAAGTCTTATCAATATCAAATTTAGGATGGGTCAAATGATGCGTCAGCTCGCCATCATTGGTTAGCAAAAGCAATCCTTCCGTATCACGATCCAACCGCCCGACAGGATGAAGATGTTGTAAATCTTCCGGCAACAATTCCATCACAGTTTTCTCAGCAAACCGATCTTCTTTGGTCGTCGTATATCCTGCCGGCTTATTCAGAAGAACATAACGATATGCTTGGGACTTGAGCGGCTGGCCATCCACTTCCACACGATCTTTTTCAAGAGTGACTTCCGTCGATGGCTCCAAAACTTTTTGACCATTGACCGTGACCCGCCCTTGTTGAATCACGTCAAAAGCTTTACGTCGAGAACATACTCCGCTGTGAGAAATCACGGTTTGCAATCGCATTTAAGATCTCTGCCGCAATGCTTCGTATACCAAAACCGCAACAGTATTTGAAACATTCAACGAATCGGCCTTACCCTTCATCGGAATTCTTACTTGGAAGTCCGAGCTCTTCAGCCAAAAATCATTTAAGCCTTTGTCTTCACTCCCGACGATAAATGCAACACTCTTTTTCAAATCGACTTGAGTATAAAGTTTCTGCCCTTGAGGAGTTGCTGCAACGGTCGTCACGGCATTTTTTCTAAAAAACTGAAAAATTTCTTCCGCTGTCGCCTGCACAACCGGCAAACAAAACACCGTCCCGACACTCGCTCGTACCACCTGCGGATTATAAATGTCCGTCGTCGGATCTGCGACCAACACCGCAGCAACCCCCGCAGCATCCGCGGTACGCAGGATCGCTCCTAAATTGCCTGGTTTTTCCACATTCTCGATGACCACATAACTCGCCTGCGAAGCCACCTTCACATCTTTCAAACTTCTTTTTGGCACCTCACAAACACCAATGATGCCTTCCCTCCGATTGCCAAAACTGATCTTCTCAAAAACCTTTTCCGACAATTCATGTACAGGGACTTTGGATAAAGACAACTTCTTCGAAAGGACTTCGATAGGCAGGCCCTCTTCATATTTTTGATAAAATTCTGGGCACCAGAAAACTTCACTCCACCTGACTCCAGCCATGTGCGCTCGCTCAAATTCTCTTGCCCCCTCCACAACCGTCAAATGGTTTTCTCGACGAGCTTTCCCATCACGCAATTTAAGGACCTGGCTGATTCGTGGATTCGTAAAGCTTGTGATCTTCATGAAGGGATCCATTCATATTCTTTCAAAAATTTCTCAATCGCATCCCAAATATCTTCCCCTGAAGCAATATACCAATCATTGTGTCCTCCCCCTAACTCCACAAACTCTTTAGGCATGGGAGCTTTTTCATACAACTTCCAACCCAATGCAAAAGGGATCACCTCATCCGCAGGGCTGTGCATAAAAAGCTTAGGGACTTTAACATTTTCGATCTTTTGGAGAGAATCAAATTTCATGCTCAAAAGAAATGACGGAACAAATGGCGCCACAATTTTTGCAACATCTTCAGCACATGGGAATGTGCTATCGAGAATCAATCCATCAACGGAACGATGAGTTGCCAAATCAATGGCAACGGCTCCTCCTAAGGATTCACCGTAGACGATAATTTTATGGTCTCCATTTTCCGGCCGCTGTCGCAACCAATCGAATGCCGCTTTGGCATCTCTATAGAGGCCCGTCTCGGACGGCGTCCCTTGGCTGGCCCCATACCCACGATAATCAATGATCAAAACATGAACACCCAAATGGTTCAAGGCCATAATTTTTTCCGTACGATCACCGATATTGCCCGCATTGCCGTGAAGAAAAAGAACGGTTGTCTTCGACGGTGGAATTCTGATGGACGGAACCCACCACCCATGCAAACTCACGCCATCTTCCGTTTTGATCGCCACATCTTGATAATCCAAGCCATGGCTTTTAGGTGTTGCGAAAAAATCTCTCGAAGGAATAAATGCCGTTGTGGTTTCTAAAAAACGAACATAAAGTAAAAAGAAAAAAATGAGGAGGAAAATGATTGTAAGAATTTTCATGGAAGGCATGAGGCTCAAGGAAGAATCAAGACTCTTCTTTTTCTTCGGAACCTTGGTCCGACGGTTTGCGCTGCGGAATCAAGCTGGCCATCAATTGAATGCCTTTGATGATGTCCCGAATGGTGCATGGTTTCGTGATGTAATGATCCGCTTGCAAGGAAAACCCTTGCTGCATATCTCCAAAATCAGTTTTTGAAGACACGATGATGACGGGTTGCCATTTCTCTGAAGGAGGATTGGTCCGCAAATTTCTTAAAACCGTATAGCCATCCATGCGGGGCATGATGATATCCAACAAAATCACATCGGGAGACTCGGCCTGAATTTTTTCCCAAGCCTCTTGCCCATCTCTGGCCGTTACAACTTCAAAGCCTTCAGCCGCCACTCTTCGAGACATGATTTCCAAAACATCGGGTTCATCGTCAGCCATCAAAACCTTGATTCGATTTGTCATAGGTCCTCCCCTTATACACGCGCTGAGGAATAACTTTTAAGGTCATAAAGAATTTCTTTAGGCGGGACTTCAATTTTATCAATTTTAACCTGAGCTTTAGAGAAAAACTGAGTGGCTAAAGTGTCATGAAAATCTGAAAAAATCACAACCCGTCGCACACCTGCAGTGATCAGAGCTTTAGCGCAAGTTGTACATGGCATATTGGTGACGTAAACGGTTGCGCCCTCGACGGCATGGCCGCGCTTGGCGGCTTGAATCAAAGCATTCATCTCGGCATGGACGGTGCGAACGCAATGGTTGTCAATCACCAGACATCCAACTTCTTCACAGTGCTCATCACCAGGAATAGACCCATTGTATCCAGTCGCAATCACGTTCTTATCTTTGACCAAGACACAACCACAATGCATTCGTGGGCAGGTGGCTCGTTCAGAGGCAAGCATTGCCAATTTTAAAAAATATTGATCCCAATTCGGTCGAGACATGTTCAAATTCTGCCACAAAATCGTTTAAAAGACCACAAAAATTTCCCCTAAACACTAAAACGAAAATAAATCACATCCCCATCTTTGACTTCGTAATCTTTGCCTTCGAGTGTGACCAAATTATTTTCTTGCAAGGCCTTATAACTGCCATGTTTTTGAAGATCCTCGAATTTATAAACTTCCGCACGAATGAATCCGCGTTCGATGTCGGAATGAATCTTTCCAGCGGCTTTAACCGCTTTGGTTCCTTGCCGGACGGGCCATGCCCTTACTTCTTGCTCTCCAGCGGTAAAAAAACAAACCATTTTTAGCAATTCCTGGCCAGCTCGTGCCAAACGCGCCAATCCCGGAGATGTGATTCCAGCCGCTTCATAATACGCGGCGCGCTCTTCTGGGGGCAATTCCAAAATCTCGGCTTCCAATTTAGTACACAAAACCACCACTTTAGCTTTTTGTTTCTCCGCCCGTCTCTGTAAAGCTTCCAGCAACTTGGGCTCAGGGTTTCCTTCGTCGGTATTAGCTACGTACAACATCGGCTTGGAAGTCAAAAATTGAAACTCTCCAATCTCTTCCTCTGAAAAATTCTGCATGCGCGCGGACTGTGCCTGATCGAAACCGGCAATGGCTTTCTCAAGAATCTCGACCTTTTGTTGAGCCTCTTTGTCTCCTGACTTGGCAGGTTTGCGATAACGCTCGAGTGCTTTTTGAGCTTGCTGCAAATCGGCGAGCAGAAGTTCAGTTTCAATCGTATCTGCCGCTGCGTCGGGATCCAATGTGTTCATGACATTGATCACATTATCGTCACGAAAACAGCGAACCACGTGAGCGATCGCATCCACCCCACGGATGTGCGAAAGAAATTTATTCCCTAACCCCTCGCCTTGGCTAGCTCCCTTTACCAATCCCGCAATATCAACAAAACGGATTCCTGCAGGGGTAATTTTTTGGCATTGAAATTCTTTACTCAAACGTATCATGCGTTCGTCAGACAAAGGAACAATCCCGACGTTGGGTTCGATTGTGGTGAAAGGGAAATTTTGCGCAGCCACACCAGCACCCGTAAGCGCGTTAAAAAGTGAAGATTTCCCGACGTTAGGCAGTCCTACAATTCCGATTTCCATGGATTAACACCTCAATATTAAATCTTTTGTAATAATCTATTGATCCCCTCCTGAAAAACTTCTTGCGGGGGAAGCAAGCTTAATATGATATTCGCTCCTTCCAAACAATCAAAAAAATACCCCGGATGCACCAAAACATGCGCGTCTCGGAGTAACCGTAAGGTCAATTCTTCTTCACCCGTATTTTGAGAAAGGGATATCATAGCATACCACCCCCCTTCGGTGTGAAGAAGTTGTGACTGGCGAGTTTTGGCAAAATCCTCTTTGAGAAACTTCCAATTCGCCTGAACTCTCTGCAAAATTTGTCCTTGTAAGGCCGGAGCAAGCTGCATCCATTCCTTCGTCGCATTTTGAACCGGCGTGTTGACCGAAAGATAGGTGTCCGCAATCACTTCTAACCGCTGAAGTGCTGCTTTTTTGATTTCAGTTGGTCCATTGACAACGATCCAGGACAATTTCATTTGCGGCAAACCTAATATTTTAGAAAGGCCACTCAAAACAAATGTCAGGTTCGCATGATTCGCAATCAAGCTCATCGATGCGGTCGATTTTCCATCCAACGAATAATCCAAAAAAACTTCATCACTGATGAGGGCAAAAGAATAGCGTTGCGCAAGATCATTGATCACTTTAAGTTCATCAGGCTTGATAAAAGACCCCGTCGGATTATTGGGATTGACCATCACCATGGCTTTGATATTCGGAACCTCCTCCAGAGTTTCCCGCAACCCCTCTTGATCCAGATGCCAGGCATCTCTATAAAAAAAGTCATACGGATGGAGTTGAGTATTATGCAAGTCTCCCAAAAAAGAAAACAAAGGATAACTCGGCCGAGGTGATAAAACCACATCATCGACATTTGCCAAAAGCTGGAATAAAAATGAATATCCTTCCGAAGTGCTCGACGTCAAAATCACATCGGAAGGGTCAACGTACAAACCCTTTTTCTGATAATAGTGGCAAACAGCTTGCCTTGCTTCCGGCAGGCCAAAAGAATGCGGATGATACTCAAGATTTTTGGGATGAGTCAAGGCCGCGAGGATTTCTTTTTGAGGATAAACGAACTGACACTTCGTCGGATTGGATTCAGTGAGATCCAAAATAGAGATGCCGGATGTCTGCAGTTTCTCTAGAAGCAACGCAATTTGATTTTGGCCGAGCGACCATTCGGTACGATTAGCAAACATGATATTAATAGCCAAAGATTCTTAAAATGACTGAAATCATGAAGGGTAATCCCTGAGTGAACTCCGGACACCGTCTTCAAACAGGTTTTCAGTTCCAGTTCAAGACGGTGTTCGTGTGAACGAAGGGGTTACTCTCCATGATTTCTAGAATAAAATCTTTACTCTTCTTCTTTCTCTTCCTCATCTTTCAAGGCGCCAATTTCTTTATCAACGAGAAGCCAAGAACGGTCCTCTTTGCCAGCTAATTTGATGATGTCCAAAGTCAATCTGAAGAGATTTTCTTCTTCCACTTGTTCTTGAACATACCATTGCAAAAATGTAAAAGCGGCGTAATCTTTTTCTTGTAAAGCCAACTCAACGATCTTATTGATGTCTTGAGTCACCCCCATCTCTTGCTCCAAGCCCGTTTTGAAAACTTCTTGGAGATTTTTATAACTATTGGCTGGGGCACTGACGGCGGACACTTGAGCATGACCACCGGCTTCATTGATATACTTGACCAACTTCAATAGATGTCCACGCTCTTCTTCAGATTGGGCGTAAAAGAATTCAGCGCATCCTCTCAAACCTTCCTTCTCGCACCATGAAGCCATGGCCAAATAGGAACTTGAAGCGTAAGCTTCATGCGAACTTTGCTTATTTAACGCGTCTTCCAATTTTTTCTTAATCATATCGATCTCCTTCGTTTATCCGATTTCTCGACGGATTTTCTCTTTTAATTTATTGATTTCTTTTTCGCTCTCCTGATACAAACCTTCCAACTTCTGATATTCCGATTTGGCCACCCAAACCTTATCATCATGCTGCTTGGAAAGCTTGGCATTCTCCGACCTCAACTCCTGAATTTGTTGACGGTATCCATCGGCTTGGGCTTTAAGTTTTGCAACTTCCGACTCTAGCGACCGAATCACATCTTTCATGGTGGCCGACTCCTGCTCGACATCTCGATTTCTTCGATCTAACCGTAACCGCTCTCCATGCTCCTCGTTCAACTTGCTTTCTGTCTGATTGATCACTTCCCGTAAATGAAAGATTTCTTTCTTATGCTTTTCAAATTCTGCATCCTCTTTCTCTTGCCAACTTTTTTGTACTTTCAATTTTTCCTGCAACTGCTGATATTTTTCTTGTTGGATCACGAGCTCTCGCTCCAAATCCTTCCCATGCTTTTCCGAATCTATATTTTTCTGACGAAGAGCTTGGATATGCTTTTCCAACTTTAGGCTGGTGGCTTTCCAATCTTTCGTTTCATCAGAACTCTCAGGAACTTTCTTAGAATCCTCTTTTCGTTCATGCGGAGTGAATAACAAAACCGCCAAAAGAAGGATAATAAGAAAAATTCCAATCATGGCAAAAAGAATCGAAGACATAGCTTTCTTATATTATAGAGAGGAGTCTCCCCGGGATCAACCTCTCATTGGCTTTGCTCTAAAACCCCCAACACCTGCTGGGCAGGCTCAAAATCCGGATGATCTTCAAGAATTCCACGCAAAACTTCTTTGCCTTGGGAGCTCTTCCCTGCTTGAAGATAACACACTGCCATATTGGTCTTAGCTCCTAAATCATGAGGGTTGAATTTCACAGATTCTTCAAAATGATCCAACGCTTTTTCAAAATTTCCCTGATGGATTTGAAGAACCCCAATATTGTTATGCGTCTGAGCCAACTCGACACGGATCTCGTTAACAAATTTTTGATAAAGAGAACGCGGACCTTGTACCGTGGTTTTCTGCAAGTATCCCTCAAAAATGATCAAAGCTTTTTCATACTTTCCAACGGCTTGAACATACTCTCCTCGCACAGAATGCGCACGAGCTGCCAAAAGTTGAACCCGTCCCAGTTGAGGTTCAAAAAGACTTGCCCGGTCAAAGAGACTTTGTTCAAAACGCCAAAAAACCGTCTGCGCAATTGTCGACATCATCATCAACAAAATAAAAAAGATGACCATTGTCAACCTGCAAATCTTTCTAAAAAGATTTTCTTGAGGCAATGAAAAGACGTGGTCTAGCCCTATAAACAAAAAGATAAAAAAACCTAACATAGGCAAATACAGAAAATGTTCAAAAGCAGCAATCAAGGAGTACTCGTAAATGAGAGGAAGGATCAAGGATGGCAACAAAAGAATCCCAAACCAACCCATTCCCCATGTCATCAATCTCGAAGTTTGCGAAGGAGCTTTTCTCAAGATGACTCCACTTCCCACAACGATACCTATGAAAAGTGGCCATGACCACCAAGAAATATTAAGAATATCGACACTGCGATAATAGTGGAGGTCTCGAGGGAACAACAAAATCTTTCCATACATCAAAAGAGTTGCAGGAATGGCTTGTAGACGAAGACTTAATTCATGCCACGACGGGATGATAGAGGTTGCCGCATCTTGCAAAACCATGCTGCGCCACAAAAGATAAAAAATGGTGACGAGAAGAAAGAGCCCCAGTGGACGTAAAAATTCCTTTGAAGACACCCGTGATTTTTCAAAACAAAAATGATGCAAAATGATCAAAATAGGCAAAACAATGGCTTGCTCCTTCGTCAATAGGGCAAATACATAAAAAATCAAACTCCAACGACGCCGATCTTTGAGGTAACACCAAAAACTCAATAAAAAGAAAAATGCCATCACCACATTGGATGCTCCGGCAATGCATACAACCGCTTCGCTTTGAATCGGATGAAGTAAAAATGTCAACGCCAGAATCAGCGAAATGGCTCGACGAGAAATGATGTTCTGGAGGATCAAAAAAACCATAAAAGCGTTAATGACATGAAAAAGAATATTCACAGCATGGTATCCAGCCGCATTGAACCCAAACAATTGATACTCAAGTCGATAAAAGAACTCTAAGAATGGACGATAATACGGGTTCATCAGCCCCACCTCCCCCTCACCCACCCATCCTGAAGAGAATAAAAAAGAAAAATCCATCAAATGAGCAATGCGCGGATTCTGCTGAATAAATACAACATCGTCATGAAGAAAAGGGTACAAGACGGCTTGGCCATAAACTATCCAGCCCAAGAGAGAAAAAAGAATCAAGGCAAGAAATGCATCACGAAAAGTCTTCAATGAGCTAGGTGGGGTTAAGGAGAAAATTTCTCAATCCTCTTTTGGTTGGGATTCTCTTCTGGCCTCTCAATCGCAGACCATGCCGCTCATTTTCCAACTTGAAGCTCATCATCAACTCATCTCCTTGAGCATTGTTGATCGAAAAAAACGCCTTATCAAGGGGGAAATAGGACTGCTGAGAGGCCAGAATCTTTAATTTCTTTTTCTGGTCCGTCTCAAATATGAAAGGCAATAACCTTTCTAAAAAATTTCGGTTGATCGCTCCAGGGGCAGGCATCGCAAAACTGATATCCAAAAGGTCCACTTGGTCCGCCTGAGCGGTTAACCGAAGACTTCCCTGAAGAGTCCCTTCGATGTTTGGAAAAATCAGGGGATTAACATCGTGCATCGCATGCGGATCGACTTGCATAAATTCCAGCCATACCACATAAACCGGGCGAGGCTTACGTTCGACCACAATCTCTCCGCCCACCTTGCCACCATACGCATAAGACTGAATTTCCGAAATTTGAAAACGACGATGCTGGATTTTCACTCGCGCAGTCATCTCTTTAAAAAGATATCTCCCGACTTTCAAATGCTTGGTATAAAATTTCCCCTCGATTCTCGTCAAAGAGGTCCCGTCAAAGATCAGAAAGAATCGCCCTTCCAAACCAAAAATCCCGAGAACATTTCTTTGGTATTCCAAACCCTCGACAGAAATCTTAAGTTGAGGCTGTTTTGCCCTCAAACCCAACAAATTCTCTAAAGTCAATTTTTGACAGAAAAGGTGATAAATCTCACCTTGATATTCAACGGCAAAGTCAGCCTGGTGCAAGACTAAGGTATCTGGCCACCTCAAGGAAGGTGCGGAAAAATGCAAAGATGAAATTTTAAAATCTTGCAAATAAGGCTGCAAATATCGATAAGAAACACGAGAAATGAACCATGGCGCCGTCAACAGAGCATAGCCGATGCCAGCGATCATGAGCATTGCGAAGATGATCACTCCGATCAGCCTCGCCCATGAAGAACGAAAAAGGAGAAGTTTCATTAAGTGCTATGAATTGTTTTGATATATTTCTGAAGAATCTGAAATTGTTCATCCAATGAAGGCAAGTCCCTACGAACCTCATCGAGGAATCCTGCCTGCGCCGCCTTTTCCATCTTATGACACAACAAAAAAATCCTTTTCGCAGAAATGTTCCCTGAAGCCCCTTTGATTGCATGGGCGACTTCTCGTACAACTTGAGCATCATTCTCATCCAAAGCATCTTGCAAATTTTTCCGACGCTGAATGAAATCATCCTGAAAAATCTCCAAAAGCTCCATCAAAAGCTCACGGTCATCCTGGACACGATCAAGAACATCTTTCATATCCAGGACAGGTTCTTCATTTTTCATGAGGAGACCTCACAGCTAAAAATTTTTCAATCATTTGATAGAGATGTTCTCGATCAATCGGTTTAGAAATGTGTCCATCCATTCCGCATTCCAAACATTTTTCCTGGTCTGAAGTCATGGCCCGCGCGGTTAAAGCCACAATAGGGATATGCGCCCCTGTTGTTTTTTCCTGCTCTCGAATCCGCCGGGTGGCTTCAAACCCATCAAGAACAGGCATCTGAGCATCCATCAGGATCAAATCAAATGCTTTTGGATTTTCTGCCAAACACTCCAAAACCCCACGACCATTCTCAACAGCTTTCACGCTCCAGCCTTTCTTCTCCAACATTCGGACCGTCATTTTCTGATTCACCGCATTATCCTCAGCCAACAGGATTGAAAACGATTTGCCTGTTGAATCTAGAAATGATTCTCGAGAATTTTTTACAGATAAAAATTCCCTATCCAAAACAGAATAAGGAATCTCCAAGTGGAAAACACTCCCCTCTCCTTCCTTGCTTTCGACCCAAATTTTCCCGCCCATCATATCCACAAGTTTCTTAGAGATCGCCAAGCCCAACCCTGCGCCCCCAAATCGTCGGGTCGTTGAAGGATCCGCTTGCGTAAAAGATTCAAAAATTTGATCCAATTTATTCTGAGGGATTCCCACGCCTTGATCCTTGATGGAGAATTCCAATTGAGCAATATTATTTTGATAGTCTTTCAAATGCACCGCAATTTCAATCTTGCCTCGGAACGTGAATTTGATGGCATTGTTAATGACATTCATCAAAACTTGGCGTAAGCGCATGGCATCGCCAATCAAAATCTTGGGAACATTTTCATCCACCTGCCATTGCAGCGACAAATTTTTATTCTGGGCTAAAACAGCCAGCCCCTTACAAAGATTTTTCAAGATTTCGCGCAGATCAAATTCGATATTTTCCAACGCCAACTTCCCAGCTTCCACTCTGGAAAGATCCAAAATATCATTAAGAATATTCAAGAGCGTATCTGCGGCGTCTTTGACCGTCAACAAATTTTCTCGCTGCTCAGCGCTTAATGTCTCATCCAACGTCAGGTCCACCATTCCCATAATGG
>JANLHA010000371.1 GCA_024653845.1 Candidatus Omnitrophota bacterium
CTGCAATTTACAATCTTCATTGTTTCAATTTGCCAACAAAATTCTTAAGCGATTCAATCCAACCCATTTGGATGATGTCGTTGTACACGACAAACACCATCAAGCACATCAAAAGGGTAAACCCGACTTTCGTCAAATTCTCTTCAAGTTTGAGAGAAATAGGACGACGGCGGATTTTTTCAATGGCCATAAGAAAAAGATGCCCTCCATCCAACACAGGGATGGGGAACAAATTAAAAATCGCTAAGCTGGCACTGATGATGGCCATGACATAAACCAAATATGAAAATCCCAAATGAGAAGCACTTCTGATCACATCAAAAATCCGAATCGGGCCAGCCAGTGCGTCCTTCGCAGGAATCCCACCAGTGACGACATGATAAAGCGACTTGTACGTCATCCAAGTGACATTCCACAACTGTTGACCTGCTTTACCAAAAGATTCCAATATCCCATATTTCAAAAAGATCACTTCTTCTTTGGGCTGAATGCCAATGAGGGAAACTGTTTCTTTTTGACCAAAAATATTGGTCATTGTCTCTCGTCGAGGAACAATTTCTTTAACCACTTCTTCTCCAGATCGACGAAGCTTGATAGTCAAACTCCCTGACTGAGAATGCGTCACATACGTTTGCAAATTTTCCCAACTATCAATTCCTTGAGAATCAATCTGCAAAATTTCATCGCCCTCTTCTAACCCAGCCATCTGGGCAGGATAGCCTTCCATCACTTTTCCAACCTTGGGAGCTAACATGGGATATCCGATAACGAAAATGAGGTAAAAACAAAGATAGGCAAAGACAAAATTGATGATAGGGCCCATGACAACAACGAACGCGCGATGTCCTACCGGATGAGAAAAGAACTCTTCTTTGTTGCCTTTGCACGACGCGCGCTCGTCCCCGGCCATCTTGACATAACCCCCTAAAGGAATCGCGCACACCATGAATTCGGTTCCGTCGTGCATCTTCGAGAAAAGTTTGGGTCCAAACCCCACAGAAAATTTCTCAACCTTCACTCCAACAGATTTGGCACTGATGTAATGCCCCCATTCATGAACAATCACCAAGATGCTCAAAATGACAATGAAAGTTAAAAATGACATTGAGATTAACCTCCCACTTGACCTGCGATCAACTTTTTAGCTTCTTCTCGAGCCCAAGCATCCGCATCAAAAATATCCTGCAACGCAGGGGCTTGATGGACAAGATGTTTTCTAACCACTTTTTCAACCAATGAATAAATCTGCAAAAACTTTATTTCCCCTCTGAGAAAAGCATCAACCACTTCTTCATCCGCAGCGTTCAAAACAGCTGGCAACGTTCCGCCTTTTCGCGCCACTTCCAAAGCTAAAGCCAAGGCCGGGAATTTTTTCAAAGGCGGTGAATAAAATGTCAACTTTCCCAATTTAAAAAAATTCACCGTCGAAGGAATTGGTGACTCCCAACGCTTAGGATAACTGAGCGCGTACTGGATTGGAAGGCGCATATCCGTCACTCCCAATTGGGCCAAAATGTTGCCATCCTTGAAATTCACCATTGAATGGATCACCGCCTCAGGATGAATCACCACTTGGATCTGATCCACTCGCAAATCAAAGAGCCTCTGCGCTTCGATCACTTCAAATCCCTTATTCATCAATGTCGCGGAATCAACCGTAATCTTCTTTCCCATCTTCCAGCGCGGATGTCGAAGGATTTGATTGAGTGACAACTTATCAAATTTTGATTGAGGCACCTTCCATAAAGCCCCACCCGACGCTGTCAAATAAACCGATTGCAAATCTCGACGATTATGGCCTTCCAAACATTGAAAGATGGCACTCTGCTCACTATCGACAGGAATGATTTTG
>JANLHA010000375.1 GCA_024653845.1 Candidatus Omnitrophota bacterium
CTGCAACATTTAGGGGAGAAGAGTGCTTTCTTAGAATTTTTAAAGATTTTCATTGAGCGCCATGAAAGGTTCCATGTTGAAGGAGATCACGAACCCAAAGCCCGGGCAAAGACGATTTCGTGGCTGGCCCGCAACCGTTCTGCCTTAGAGATCGTGGTGGAAGTGACCTCGAATGCTATTTTTGAAGTAAAACTTTTGAGAAGCTTCGAGCAAGAAATTGTGGCTCTGCAATTCCCCGATGGGCTTCAGGCTCAACGTGTTTTATCTTTTCCGGTCAACGAATCTGCTGTGCTGAGAAATGTAAGGGCCGTTGAAAAATCGATCATTGCTGCCAACCGTTTGAAGGTCATTGAAGGATCTTTGAATGTTCCCGAAAGAGAAAAAACGTTCGAGACCGTGATGGAGGAAAATCCCAAAGGCAGCCGCTATGTAAGAGTCGGCCCTTGGATGATTGTGGCTCGCAGCCTTGTTTTGCCCCGCCCCATGTCTCGGGAGCTGAGTTCTTATATTTTTGTCATTGATCAGCCCCAGCCTTCCGCGGTTTATCTTTTGGCCACCATCGCTGCGATGTTATCCGTCGATCTTAAGGGAAAAATCGTTGAGATCGATGGAATTGGGACCGGTGTTTTAGCCCAGATTGCCTTGTTCTTGGGTGCTCAAAGAGTGATTGGAATTGACCAGGATCATCAAATGATCGATCAGGCTAACCGTAATTTGCATCGAGAGCATTACGAAGGGGAAGCTTTGGTAAGAAACGGCTGGAAGGCCTTCCGTGCTCAGCCTGGGGAGCAGTATGTTTTGATGAAAGGCAATCTTAATGATTGGTATCGTCTGAGCGAACAAGAGCGTGCCACAATCGCCGGTGGTCCCATTGCTGTTCGGATTAATAATATGGGGCGGCATTATCCGGCGATCCATCAAACGTTCTTGCGAGATATCGCCCTGCATGGTCAGAATGTGACAGCAGTTATTATTGCGGATTATGTAGATGGGGGCGACCGGGCATTCTTGGCAGCGGTTGGAGCTGCGCATTTGAGTATCGATCGGGATATGGGACGTTTGGATAGCATAGGATGGAGACCAACGGTAGCCGTTTATTCTGATCAAGAGCATGCGGGGCGGCTGTTTGTGGCTATTTTTTCCGACGAGCGCGTTCCACAGAAAGATCAGGGAAAGAAAGCCCGTCGTAAGAAAGTCGCGGGGGCGGATGAAGTCGACGGCGGTTATAATGGAACGTCGGAACAGGAGACCTTGGAGAAAATCGAGCGGTTGGGCGCCCGGTCACCGAGCCCAGAGGAGCGGAGAATGGTTGGTCCGGTGCTTACTAAAGCGGTGCGCTGGTCAAGGCAAGACGGCAGCGACAATATTGAGTTGTATGGCCCCCCGGATGTGGCGATCGTGGATTCCGACGAGATCACCTTTGGCGCGTATTACGATGAAGATTCCAATACCATCTTTTTAGAGAGAGGAATTCTTTATCATCCAGCGTATGATCTTGTTTTGGTTTTTATTCATGAAATTCATGGGAAACGCCATGAGGAAAATGTGCAAGCGGAAGTGCGGTATCTTCTTGGCGAACAGTATCAAGACCAAGATGTGGTCGCTGTCTATCAAATTCGTGACGTGCGAGTGATTGTTCTCGAGGGGACGGAAAGATCGCAATATGAACTCTTGATCGTCTCCCGCGACGCCAACGCTAGAGAAGCGGCAACCCAATCGCACATTGATTTTCTCAACGAATTTATGAATTTTGGTCGTAGAACGCATCTGCCCGACGCAGAATGGATTAGCGTTGTAGAAGATGAAGAGGAGATGAGGCTTTTGCAGGCTGGGCCAATGGCTTGGGTGTATCTTTATGCCCAAAATATTCCGATGGAGGCTGTACAAGTTATCTGGGGCTTTCATACGGCTGGGTTTATCCATCAGGGACGGGCCATTAAATTTTATAAAGCCAACGGAGATCGTCTCGATGCTGGCAGAACAGAGCACTTTGTCAGCGGTTATCGTTTGGCTCAATCCACATTGGCAGCCACTCGAACATGGGCTGAAACATTTGCCATCCGTGTTGGATTCCATGGGGAATTGGTCAGAGTGGATGAATGGGAAGATGCCGACGGGGTCGATCAAGAAGCGGCTGAAAAAATTTTCAAGAGGGCTCTGGTAGAGGCTGTGAGGGCGAGAGATTTTGAAACCGCAAAGCGACTTGTTTGGGATTTATTAAAAATTCGTTATCGTTGGTTCTTGTTAGGTGTTGAAGATGTCGATGATGAGCCCAGCCATATGTTAGGAAATTATGGGCTTTTTGCTCAGGGGCGGATGAAGGGCTTTGACGCCAGCCACATGATGTCGACGGCGTTTTTTACTCCCGTGATCAGGACTATGTCGACGAGAATTATTTTTATTCGTAACACCATCGATTCTTTGCTCACAGCTCTCTTGTATTTATTGCATGATCAACGAGACCAGCGCGTTGATGAATTTGTTGCTCATTTTAGCGCTCTGAGTCCGGAGGCAATTTTAGAGCGGTTGGATCAAAGGATGGAAGAAGGCGCCCTTGAAGCCCGATTTAAGGCTGGTTATGAGCGCATTGCACCACAGATTGTTCGTGCTCTGCAGTCTACTCGTATTGTCAGCGTCGGAGATCCCATTGTCAGCGATGATGATCTTACCCAATATGTTAACGGGGGGCATTATTCGGTTGATTCCGCCGTCGGAGCTCGACGAGCGAAATTGCTGGAAGTCTTAAGGTTATTGAACCAATATCTTCCTTCATTTTTAGGACGGGCTTTCCCGGGAGTAAAAATTAAGAGCATCACTGTGGGAGGAAGCATGGTTGAA
This sequence comes from Candidatus Omnitrophota bacterium, assembly GCA_024653845.1. Taxonomy (GTDB): domain Bacteria; phylum Omnitrophota; class Gorgyraeia; order Zapsychrales; family JANLHA01; genus JANLHA01. The sequence goes on from JANLHA010000375.1 coordinate 2,839, forward strand.
TTCTGGGGAAGTTATCCGGCGAATTCACGGATGCCTTACGGGGAAGATGTGGATGCCTTTGTGGTGACTGAGAATTTAGCGGTAGGCGATTTGAACATTTCTTTGGAACGTTTTGCCGACGGACAATTCTTGATAGAAGGTTTGGAAAGCCTAGGGATTGGTGGGGTGAGGACGATGGTTCAAGAAGGCCAAGCCGATTTGAATTTTCATATGCTCTATGGAAGCGGGATAACGGTTTGGGGGAACCCCATGAATATTGTCAATGATTGGGCCAATCCTTTTATGATTTTAGGGCGAGTGCAACGTTTGATCAGTGAAAACACGTGGCAGGCTCAAGGACGTTTGGTGGTGGCTCATTGGTTATTGAGGGGGATGATGCAGCGTATGGGGCTTTCCTTTGAGGAATATGAGGGAGATATCAACCAGAATAAGGCCGTAGCCCGGGAAGTGGTGAGGAGAAATTACCGACGGGCCGTGATCGCCTTAGCTGAAAGTCCATCCAATCCTTCTGCCGAACAAGACGGCGGATATAACAACAGCAGCGTCAATCACACCAAAACTAAGATCGCGCGTTTGGGCGGCGGACGAGCGCCGAAGAATGATGAAGCCCAGCTGATGATCCCCGCATTTGAAACTGCCCGAATCGCGTTGGGCGAAACGCATCCCAACATCATCCGCGGTCCCCCGACGGTGCGCATGATTGACTCAAAGAGAATCACCTTTGGCGCTTATTATGATGTCAATACGCACACCCTTTATTTGGAAACTCCCATCCTGCAGCATCCGGCTTATAACCTGGGCCTGGTCTTCATTCATGAACTCAATGGTCAAACACATAAAAAAAATGTTCGCGCCGAAGTGCGATATTTGTTAGGGGATCGTGAGGCAGGACGCAACATCGTCGGTGTTTATCAGGCCAGAGATTTACGTCTTGTCGTGCTAGGTGCAACACGAGAATCCCAGTATCAAATGTTGTTCATTTCCCGGAATGCGGATATTCGTCGAGAAGCTGCCCAATCGCATCTGGATTTTATCAGCAGGTATGAAAATCAGGGAACCATTGACGAACTTCCTCTCGTCAGTGTTGTCGATATCGATGAACAGGACATTGGTGCCTCGTCCGAAGATGTCAGGGTCCGGCAGGCCGGCCCTCAAGCATGGGTTTATTTATATGCTAACGATATTCCTCTGGAATCGGTGCGTGTTGTCCAAGGAAATTTCATGATGGGATATGCGTTGAATGGAAAAGTGTTGAAGTTTTATAAAGGATCTGACAGGCACGGGAAACGGGAAAGAGAGATATTTTTTGTGAGTGGTTATCGATGGGCCCAGGAAGCACTTGTCTCAACGGGAACGTGGGCGGAAACGACGCCGGTGCGAGTTAATTTTAATGGAAGAAAAGTCAAAACAAATTCTTGGAAGAAAGCAGATGGCATTGAGCAAGAAGAAGCACCAGAAACGCTAGGGGAAGCTTTTGCTGCCGTCGTTAGTGGAAATGATATCGAACTAGGGAAGCGACTCATTAGAAACTTTTTAACACTTAATCGTGTATGGTCACATCGAGGAGTTAGAGACGGAGATGGGCATGCGGAACGGTTGGGTGGCAATTATGGGGTCTTTGAAAATGATCAAATCAGGGCATTTGATGGTAGTCATCTCACGAGAAGGCCAGTTTTCGAT
>JANLHA010000379.1 GCA_024653845.1 Candidatus Omnitrophota bacterium
CAAATTGATGATTTGCGTAAAAAGATGCGAGGCGTGGGTGCTCGAGTTTATGTTTCCAAAAATCGGATCGCCCAAATTGCTTTGAAAGATGTCAAGCAAGAGGCTTTGGCAGAGCACGTTGAAAATCAAACGGCTTTCATCTGGAGCAATGGAGATTCTGTCGCGATTTCGAAAGCTTTGCTTGATTTTGTTAAAGGACGAGAGAATGTTTTGGTTAAGGGTGGCGTTTTGAGTGGATCTCTTTTGCAAAAAGAGGACGTCAAGCGTCTGTCTGATTTGCCGAGCCGTGAAGTTCTTTTAGCGCAATTGTTGAGTACGATCCTCTCGCCATTAACACGTTTGGCAGGAGCCATGAATGCAAAATCACAAGAATTGTTATCAATTCTTAAGCAATTAAGTGAAAAAAAGGGGGGTAACTAAGATGTCTGAAGCTACTGTTGAAGAAAAAAAAGGAGCGAACCTTTCTCCGAAATTGGAGGATGTCGCCAAGACAATTGAGGGTTTGACCGCTCTCGAATTGGCCGAATTGGTCAAGGGCCTTGAGGATCGTTTGGGGATCCAAGCCGCCGCACCCATGCCAGCTGGAATGATGATGGCCATGCCAGGTGCCGGTGGTGGAGCCGCCGCCGCTGCTCAAGAAGAAAAGACCAGTTTTAACGTTGTGCTCGTCGAAGCTGGAGCTAATAAAATCAACGTTATCAAGGAAGTTCGAGCTGCAACTAATTTAGGTCTTAAGGAAGCCAAAGATCTTGTTGAAGCTGCACCAAAGCCAGTCAAAGAGGGTGCCACCAAAGAAGAAGCTGAAGAGTTAAAGAAAAAACTCGAAGCCGCAGGTGCCAAGGTCGAGATCAAGTAGCGCGATTTTACGGCCTCGTCGTTTACGCTGTAGGCGGCGAGGCTCTCAGAATGACAGAAGTCTTCTTGCTCAAATGAGGGAAGATTCTAAGTCGTTTTGTTTCTTTTACAACCCCAATGAAAAGGTTTCCTTATATGACAAAATTGTCGATTAAAAATTTTGGGAAAATCAAAGATAATTTTGAATTACCCAACCTTCTTGACATTCAGTGGGTTGCCTACGAAGAATTTTTGCAGCGAGACGCTGCCCCCGAAGGACGCAAAGACCAAGGCCTTGAAGAAGTTTTTCGAGAAGTTTTTCCCTTGGAAAGTTATGACGGCCAAATCAAGTTAGAGTACATTAGTTATTATCTCGGTAAAGAGAAATATTCGAGCGAAGAATGTCGCCGCCGTAGCATGAGCTATGCGGCACCTCTCAAAGTCAAATTGCGATTGGTTACCCCCGTCGACATTAAAGAACAAGAGGTGTATTTTGGCGATTTTCCTTTGATGACGGAAACCGGAACGTTCATCATCAATGGTGATGAACGTGTTGTGGTTTCTCAAATCCAGCGTCCGCCGGGAGTTTCTTTCGAACATGAGCTGCATCCTACAGGCAAAAGCATTTATTATGGCCGCCTCATCCCTTCTCGAGGGGCTTGGTTTGAAATCAAGTATGATCTCAATGAAGTTTTGTTGGCGTATATTGACCGACGACGAAATTTTCCTGCCACGCAAATTTTAAGAATCATGGGTCTGTCCTCTGTGGAAGATATGGAAAAAATGTTGGGAGATGATTTCAAGAAGCTCAAATCCACTCTCGAAAAAGATCACACCAATAATAAAGAAGAAGCCCTTTTGGATTTTTACCGCAAAATGCGTCCTACCGAGCCGGCAACGGTTGAGGTGGCAGAAGCATTATTCTATCGACTTTTCTTTGATCCCAAACGATACGATTTGAGTAAAGTGGGTCGTCATATTATCAACCGGAAATTGAGTACCGAAGTTCCTCTCGAAAATCGTGTTTTGGATATCACGACAGTTGCTGCTGTCATGAAATATCTTTTCAATTTGAGAGAAGGAAAAGGTGATACTGATGATATCGATCACTTGGGGAACCGCCGTATTAAGACCGTCGGGGAGTTGATTCAGAATCAAGTGCGCATCGGTTTGGCGCGGCTCGAGCGGTCGATCAAAGAGCGCTTGGTGGTCATGACCAACTTTGAAAATTTGACAGCGCATCACCTCATCAATTCTCGACTTTTCTCCAATCAGGTCAATGACTTTTTTGCACGAAGCCAATTGTCTCAATTTATGGATCAAGTGAATCCCCTCTCGGAGATGACTCATAAACGACGTTTGAGCGCGTTGGGTCCTGGTGGTTTGTCGAGGGAGCGAGCAGGTTTCGAAGTTCGTGACGTTCACCCTACGCATTACGGCCGTGTCTGTCCGATCGAAACACCAGAAGGTCCAAACATTGGGTTGATTTCGTCGTTGACGACATGTGCTCGAGTGAATGAATTGGGTTTCATTGAAACACCTTATTATAAAGTCAAAGATGGTCGCGTGACTCGAAGCGTTGAGTATCTCACGGCTGATATTGATCAAGATAAATATATTGCTCAAGCCAACGCTGCGACGGAAAATGATGGGCATTTTTCTGAAAAAGAAACCATCTGCCGATATCGTACGGATTTTCCTCGGGTGAAAATTGAGCAAATCGATTATAAAGATGTTTCGCCTAAACAATTGGTTTCTGTGGCGACAGCCATGATTCCCTTCCTTGAGCATGATGATGCGAACCGTGCATTAATGGGTTCCAACATGCAGCGTCAAGCGGTTCCGTTGATGGATGCAGAAGTCCCTCTCGTCGGAACTGGGATGGAAGAAAAAGTGGCTCGTGATTCCGGCGTTGTGGTCATTGCTAAAAATGCTGGAAAAGTCACAAAAGTGGATGCGACAGAAATTGTCGTTGATGACACTGTTTATCCCCTGAAAAGTTTTGTTCGTTCCAATGCCAATACCTGTGTTTTACAAAAACCTTTGGTGAAGTTGGGCGAAAGTGTGCAAAAAGGACAAGTGATCGCCGATGGGATGGCAACGAAAGATGGACGTATTGCGTTGGGTCGCAATGTTTTGGTTGCATTCATGCCATGGCGTGGATATAACTTTGAAGACGCGATTTTGATTAATCAAAGGATCGTTCGTGAAGATGTCTTCACTTCCATTCACGTTGAGAAGTTTGAAGTTGAGGCCCGCGAAACGCGTTTGGGAAATGAAGAAATCACTCGCGATATTCCTAATGTTGGGGAAGAAGCGTTGAAGGATTTGACGGAAGATGGTGTGATTCGCGTTGGAGCAGAGGTCAAGGCCGGTGATATTCTCGTTGGGAAAGTTACGCCAAAAAGCGAAAAAGAACTTTCTCCAGAAGAGAGATTATTGCGTGCCATTTTTGGAGAAAAAGCCGCGGACATTCGGGATACCTCTTTGACGTTGCCTCCAGGTATTGAAGGGGTGGTGGTGAGTGCGGAGATTTTCCAAAGAGCCGAGCGTGGACGAAAATCCAAGGCGGACAAATCCAAAGAGTTAGAATCCGTCAAGAAGATTAAGGAATATTATAAACAAGAAATTGAGATGGTTGCTGCAGAGAAGGAGCGTCGTCTTTGCGAATTGTTGGGTGTAAATGATAAAAAATTTGCCAAAATGACGCCTAAGGATTATGCCGACAATGAGCAAGTGCAAGAAGCTCTTGAATTTTTTGAAGATCGTTTGCTCGAATTGGCTGAAGAAGAAGCTCAAGAGGTTGATCGCGTCAAGCGAGGGGATGAATTGCCTGCCGGAGTTTTGAAACGTGTTGTTGTCTATGTGGCGACGAAACGTAAACTTCAAGAAGGTGATAAGATGGCCGGTCGACACGGGAACAAAGGGATTGTTTCGCGAATCGTTCCTGAAGAAGACATGCCATACTTGGCCGATGGAATTCCAGTGGATATTGTCCTTAACCCATTAGGTGTTCCTTCTCGTATGAACGTCGGGCAGCTTTTTGAAACCCATTTGGGTTGGGCTGCAAAAGTCTTAGGGTTTCATGCTGAAACGCCCGTTTTCAATGGTGCGACCGAAGAAGAAATTCGTAATTTGCTCAAGGAAGCCGGTTTGCCTGAAGAAGGAAAAACCGTTGTTTATGATGGATATACCGGTCAACCGTTTGATCAGAAAGTGACCGTCGGTTATATCTACATGTTGAAATTGAATCACTTGGTCGATGAGAAAATTCACGCGCGTTCGATTGGACCTTATTCGCTCGTCACTCAGCAACCGTTGGGTGGTAAGGCGCACTTCGGTGGTCAGCGATTCGGAGAAATGGAAGTCTGGGCGTTGGAAGCTTATGGCGCAGCTTACACTCTCCAAGAAATGTTGACTGTCAAGAGTGACGATGTTGTGGGACGAAGCCGAATCTACGAAGCGATTGTTAAAGGTGAACAAAAATTAGTGACGGGAACCCCTGAATCCTTCAACGTTTTGGTGAAGGAATTGCAAGGTTTGTGTTTAGATATTCGTCTTGAAAAGGGAGAAGCTGAAGTTTCCAAAGAAACAAAATCAAAAAAGGAAACTGAGGAATAAATATGGCGACCATCAAAAACGAACAGCATCAAGATAAAGTTTCGATCAAAATTGCCTCCCCAGAAGTGATCAAAACATGGTCGCATGGGCCGGTTAAAAAAGCAGAAACGCTCAATTATCGTACGCTCAAACCAGAGAAGGATGGGCTTTTCTGTGAGAGGATTTTTGGACCCGTGCGGGATTGGGAATGCAACTGCGGAAAATACAAAGGAATCAAATTCAAGGGGATCACCTGTGATCGTTGCGGCGTGACCATCACTCGTTCTTCTGTTCGACGAGAAAGAATGGGTCATATTGAATTGGCTTGCCCTGTCACACACATTTGGTTCTATAAAGCCGTTCCCAGTCGATTGTCGGCCATCATGCAAGTCAGTCTTCGGGATCTTGAGAAGCTGATCTATTATGAAGAATATGTGGTGATTGATCCAGGCGAAACACCTCTTAAGAAAAATGAATTTTTAAGTGAGGACAAGTATCAAGAGGCTGTTTTGAAGCACGGTGGGGGTTTCAAAGCCAAGATTGGTGCTGAAGCGGTTCGTGAAATTCTCAAAGAAGTGGACTTGACCGTTCTTTGCCGCAAATTGCGTAAAGATTTGGAAAAGGCCAATCCTGCCGGAACGAATGCCAAGAAAATTGCTAAGACGCTCAAGATCGTCGAGGATTATAAGGCCTCAGGTAACCGTGGGGAATGGATGGTCTTGGATGTTCTTCCTGTGATTCCTCCGGATTTGCGTCCGTTGGTTCCTCTCGAAGGTGGACGTTTTGCTACATCTGACTTGAATGATTTGTATCGACGCGTGATCAACCGTAACAATCGTTTAAAGAAGTTGATTGATTTGAAAGCTCCAGAAATCATCATCCGCAACGAAAAGAGAATGCTTCAAGAAGCAGTAGATGCTTTATTGGATAATGGTCGTCATGGTCGTCCGGTGTTGGGTTCAGGAAATCGTCCTTTGAAATCCCTTTCCGATATGTTGAAGGGAAAACAAGGCCGTTTTCGTATGAATCTTCTCGGAAAGCGTGTGGATTATTCTGGTCGTTCAGTTATCGTCGTCGGGCCATCATTGAGGTTGCATCAGTGCGGGTTGCCTAAGAAAATGGCATTGGAATTATTCGAGCCCTTTATCATTCGCAAATTGCGTGAGAAGGGTTTTGTGCATACGATCAAAGGTGCTAAGAGAATGGTTGAGCGCGCTAAGATCGAAGTCTGGGATATTCTCGATGAGGTGATCCAGGATCATCCCATCATGCTCAATCGTGCGCCAACGCTGCACCGTTTGAGTATCCAAGCTTTTCAGCCGGTTTTGGTTGAAGGTAAGGCCATCAAGTTGCATCCGTTAGTGTGTTCTGCCTTCAACGCGGACTTTGATGGAGACCAGATGGCTGTCCACGTGCCACTTTCATTAGAGGCGCAAATTGAATGCCGATTGGAACTTTTGTCTGTGAACAATCTTTTCTCCCCAGCCGATGGACGTCCGATTGTTTCTCCGACACAGGACATGGTCTTGGGTTTGTATTATTTGACAAAGGACAGAGTTCACGAAGAAGGTGTCGAGGCCCGCGTGTTTGCAAGTGCAGACGAAGTGATCGTCGCTTATGAAGACGGGGTCATTGATCTTCACACCTCTGTAAAATTACGCTTGAGCCAGGCTGTTTGGGGTGATGAAAAGCCGTCTCTCATCATTTCTCAAGAAAAAGTTTTCATGGGAGTCGATGAGCAGAAAGAGTCCTCCAAGGTTCGTATTATTGAGACGACGGTTGGAAGAGTTTTGTTCAACCAGATTCTGCCAGCAGGTTTTGGTTTTGTGAATGATCTTCTTGATAAGAAAAAAATTGGAGCGGTCATTTCAGATTGCTACAAGCGTTTCGGGCAAGACATGACTGTTCAGCTGCTTGACAAACTCAAGGAACAAGGGTTTTATTCGGCAACATCTGCAGGAATTTCTATTTCCATTTCGGATTTGACAAGCCCTAAAGAAAAAGAAAAGTTTATTAAAGAGGCCAAAGGCGAAGTTGCCAAGGTTGAAGATCAATATCGTAAGGGTATTATTACCGGTCGCGAACGATATAACAAGATCATTGACATTTGGACGCACACCACCGAGCGGGTTTCAGATCTGGTTTTTAGTCAGATGGAGCCCTTTAATCCTGTCTTTATTATGGCGGATTCTGGCGCGCGAGGTTCGCGACTTCAGATTCGTCAGCTTTCTGGGATGCGAGGTTTGATGGCAAAGCCTTCAGGTGAAATCATTGAGAACCCGATTACCGCAAGTTTCCGTGAGGGGTTGACGGTGTTGGAGTATTTCATTTCTACTCACGGTGCGCGTAAAGGTTTGGCGGATACGGCACTCAAAACAGCCGACGCCGGATACTTGACTCGTCGTCTTGTCGACGTGGCTCAAGAGGTGGTCATTACTCAAGAAGATTGTGGAACGGTCAATGGGATCACTGTTTCTGCCATCGCAGAAGGTGAAGAGCTCGTTGTCAGTCTGAAAGAGCGTATCATGGGCCGTGTCGCTTTGGACAGCATTGTCGACGTCATTACGGACCAAAGTGTTGTGGAAGCTGGCGACCAAATCACTGAAGAAAAAGCTGCAGTGATTGAGCAATTGGGCATTGAGAAGGTTCGTATTCGTAGTGTTTTGACGTGCGAAGCGGATCGAGGTGTTTGTATCAAGTGTTATGGCCGTAATATGGCCACGCAGCGTCTCGTCGAAATTGGTGAGGCGGTGGGAATCATTGCCGCTCAAAGTATTGGTGAGCCTGGAACCCAGTTGACGATGAGAACATTTCACATCGGAGGAACGGCGAGTCGTTCCGTTGAACAATCTTTTTATAAAGCGAAAAATGATGGTTTTGTCAAATATCATCAATTGCGCGTCGTTGAGAAAAATAAAGAATACGTTGTTCTTAATCGTAACGGATCCGTCAGCATCAATAATGAATTCGGACGAGAATTTGAACGATATCAATTGCCTCAAGGTGCAACGATTAAGCTTGCTGATGAGGCTGCTGTGAAAAAAGAAGAAGTTTTTGTCACGTGGGATCCTTACACCATCCCGATCATCACTGAGGTGCGTGGTGTGGTCAACTCTGAAGATCTCATCCATGACGTGACCGTTCAGGAAGAGCAGAATCCTATCACAGGGATTACGGAGAGGGTTGTCGTTGAGCATAAGCCTGAATTTCATCCGCAAATCATCATCACCGATGACAAGCATGAAGTGGTTGGGATTTATTCTATTCCCGTTGGTGCCCATATTCTTGTCAAAGATAAGCAGCAGGTTAATGGTGGTGATCTCATTGCAAAAATTCCTCGTGGTGTTGGAAAAACTCGCGATATTACCGGTGGTCTCCCTCGCGTTGCCGAACTTTTTGAAGCTCGCAAACCGAAAGATCCTGCGGTCATCAGTGAAATCGATGGCTTGGTGGAATTTGGTGAAGACAAAAAAGGATTGCGTACAATTGTCGTGCGAAGCAGCACCGGCATGACCAAAGAATATACGATCCCTCATGGAAAACATCCTACGGTTTATAAAGGCGATCGCGTTTTTGCCGGACAACAATTGACGGATGGCCCTGTTGTTCCGCACGATATTTTGCGCGTTTGCGGTGACAAGGTTTTGCAAGAATATTTATTGAATGAAATCCAAGAAGTTTATCGTCTGCAAGGTGTGCGCATCAATGATAAACATATTGAGCTCATCATTTCGCAGATGTTGAAAAAAGTTAAGATTGAAGAGTCGGGAGACTCGCCATTTCTCGTCGGAGAACACATTGATCGCGTGAAATTTAAAAGCGGCAATGAAGAGACATTGAAGAAAAAGGGTAAGCCCGCACAAGCAACTCCGTTGCTGTTGGGAATTACGAAAGTGTCTTTGACGACGGAGAGTTTTATTTCTGCGGCGAGTTTCCAAGAAACAACAAGAGTCTTGACAGAGGCAGCAGCCTCTGGTAAGATTGACCACTTATTTGGCTTAAAAGAAAATGTAATTGTAGGACATTTGATCCCAGCGGGAACGGGATTGAAGTGCTACGAAAAAGTAGAAATGGTGAAATATGCCGACGATTCAACAGCTCATCAGGACGAGCAGACAACAGAAAATAAAGAAAAGTAAATCTCCAGCGTTGGATAGTTGTCCGCAAAAACGAGGTGTCTGTCTTCAGGTTAAGACGATGACGCCAAAGAAACCAAACTCTGCATTGCGAAAAATTGCAAGAGTTCGGCTTTCAAACAAAGTGGAAGTCACTTCGTATATTCCGGGTGAGGGGCATAATCTTCAGGAGCACTCCATCGTGTTGGTGAGGGGTGGACGCGTTAAGGATTTGCCCGGGGTTCGTTATCACATTGTTCGTGGAACATTGGATACAACCGGAGTGGCTAATCGTAAAAAATCTCGCTCGAAGTACGGAGCTAAAAACGAAAAGAAATAAACCCCTTTGTTCGTGAACGTCAATAAGGGTTTATTCCTTTTCGTTTATATTCTGTAGCAAGCTACAGAATATAAAAAAGTGGAATCAATAAAAAGTTAATTATGCGCAGACGTCGAGTTGAAAAAAGAAAAATGGCGGCAGACGCCAAGCACAACAGCAAATTGGTTGCTCAATTCATTAATACGTTGATGGTTTCTGGCAAGAAGACGGTCGCCGAGAATATCATTTATGGCGCGATGGATATTGCCAAAGAACGAACGACAGAAGACAGCCCTTTGAAGGTTCTCAATAAAGCGGTAGATAATGTTCGTCCTCGCTTAGAGTTGAAGCCTCGACGAGTGGGTGGTGCGACCTATCAAATCCCTATTGAAGTCAATACCAATCGAGGTAATTCTTTGGCCATCCGTTGGATCCGTGATTTTGCTCGCAAGAAAAAAGGCAAGCCCATGATGACCAAGTTGGCGGAAGAAATTGTTTCAGCATATAAATCGGAAGGTCCAGCAATCAAGAAGAGAGACGAAACTCATAAAATGGCGGATGCGAATAAAGCTTTTGCCCATTTGCGATGGTAATTTAAAATGTCAGATAAAATCCCTTTACAAAACTTTAGAAATATCGGAATCATCGCACACATCGATGCTGGAAAGACGACGACGACCGAGCGTATTCTCTATTATACGGGCACCATCCATAAAATGGGGAACATTGATGACGGTAACACGACGATGGACTGGATGGAGCAAGAGAAGGAGCGAGGCATTACGATTACCGCTGCGAATACGACGTGTTATTGGCAAGATAAGCGAATCAATATCATTGATACGCCGGGACACGTGGACTTCACTGTTGAAGTCGAGCGATCTTTGAAAGTTCTCGACGGTGCCGTTGTGGTTTTATGTGGGAATAGTGGGGTTCAGCCGCAAACTGAAACCGTATGGCGTCAAGCGGATCGTTATGGTGTTCCTCGGATTGCGTTTGTTAATAAAATTGATCGTTTGGGAGCCAACTTTGACGAAGTTCTTGCAGAGGTGCGAGATCGTTTGGGAGCCAATGCGGCTGCGATTTATTTTAATGATGGAGCGGAAGATCAGTTTAAGGGAATTGTCGATATCATTCAGCAAAAATATGTGAAGTATGAAGACGCCGAGGGGATGAAGATGAGCTATATCGATGTCCCGGAGGAATTAAAAGAAAAATTGAAGGCTTATCGTCACACATTGATTGAAAGATTGGCGGATGCGGATGATGCGATCATGGAAAAATTTGTCGAAGAAAAAGAAATTTCTGTTGAGGAAATGAAGGCAGCTGTTCGAAGGGCAGTCATCAAGAATGCATTCCTCCCCGTACTCGTCGGAACGTC
>JANLHA010000381.1 GCA_024653845.1 Candidatus Omnitrophota bacterium
CCCAAATCCTGCAGATGATAGCCAATTCGTTGGAGATGGGACAGCAACCTCTTTTGACCCTTGCTTACAGAATCCCAATTCTCCAGGCTGCTAAATGATTCGTCCTCATTGATGAAGATATGAACGAATTTTTTCTGCCATTTCTTTCAATTGGGCACTTTCGACTGGCCTAGCTTTTGAAAAATTCAAATCATGCACCTCTTGGATAGGGACCAAATGAACATGAGCATGAGGGACTTCAATGCCTGCAACCATCACTCCAATCTTCTTACAATCCACGACCTGCTTAATGGCCTTTGCAATGGGCTTCGCAAATAACAAAATTCCACCTAACAAATCCTCATCAAGATCAAACAAATAATCGACTTCTTTTTTAGGAATCACCAGCGTATGTCCCGGATTGATCGGACGAACATCGAGAAACGCTAGATATTTTTCATTTTCTGCAATTTGATGACAAGGAATTTCTCCTTTAATGATTTTTGTAAAGATCGTTGTCATAAAGCCTCCTTTTGTCTAAGTTTAATGATTTTTATAATTTAAAAAATTTTTGTACCCTCCCTTGACCTTCCAATTTCTCTCATCTATACTTGATTTAGAATTCCTATTAACCCGTTATTCTCTTACTTTTTAAGAGAGGAGGCAGTATGAAGAAAAGCTTTTTAATCTTAGGGGCCTTTGCAACTGTATTGTTTTTTGCTCAAGCCTCACAAGCCGCTGACAACGCTTTTGAAAAGCTCGGACGCGGTGCGGTGAACATCGTGACATGTCCGCTGGAAGTTCCCAAACAAGTCCTGCATGAATGCAAAGAAAATAATCCAGCATTTGCGTTCTTCCCTGGCATCATCAAGGGAGCCGGGTTTGCATTCGTTCGGGGAGTTTCTGGGCTCTGGGATGTCGTTTCATTCCCATTCCAACAACCAGATAACTATGAGCCTCTAATGAAGCCAGAAATGGTCTGGGAGGATGGCGGGTATAGCATCGAATAAATCAAAGATCAAATTGTCATTTTAAAAGGGGTTGCCTCAAAAGCAACCCCTTCTTTTTATCTTTTTAAATATTTGACAGACTGTAATTGTCGTCCGAGATGAAAAACTAGAAAATTATTCAAGACGTATTTCAATTCCCGCTTAACGGATTCTGTTAACCGTAATTTCAAGACGCTCACCCATTCTGAGCGTTCCACATGCAAAATCGAAGCCACCGTTCCTGGTGAAATCATGTAAACTTCCGTATTAAAAGTCGGACATTGCAGGCAAATCAACCCTCCATCCTTAAGACTAAATTTTGCCTTGGCCTGAATCTTCTTCTTGCATTTTAGGCAAGTATCCAAATGGGGACGAAATCCAGAATAAAGAAGAATTTTGATTTGAAACGCATGGACAAGCGAATGAATTTCTGTCTTTGAAGACAGGCTCTTCAAAAAATCCAGCATCAACTGAAAAACCAGAAGATTTTTTTCCTCATTAGGCATGATGGCCTGAACAAGCTCTGCCACATAACTGGCTGCTAGAAATTTTGACATGTCCTGACGGATGGCATAAAAGTATTCTTTCATGTCGCACTGGCTGACTAAGTGCAAATCGGAATTTCGATATTGATAGAAAACGATGTCATTGACGGAAAAACGCTCGAGACTACTGCCAAACTTCTTCGGGTCTTTTCGGATTCCTTTCAAAAGACCACTCACCTTCCCATGATCTTGAGTGAAAAAAATCGCAATTCGGCTGGTCTCACGAAAATCGATGGTCTTTAAAACAATGGCGGGGGTTTTAAGAATCATGAAACAACTGCTCCATCAAATCCTTTTCTTTGATTCGCATGCTTCGACGATTTTTGGGGGAATGGTCATCGTAACCTAACAAATGAAGGGTTCCATGGACAATATAAAGAGCAACCTCACGGTACGGCAACATTCCAAACTCTTTCGCATTCCGATAAGCGCTTGTTGTTGAAATCACAATTTCACCATCGATGGTAGAAATTTTTTTACGGGAAGATCTCGAAAGATTCTGGGTGGTTAAATCAAAAGCTAAAACGTCTGTTGTATAACTTCGGCCTAAAAAACGCTTATTAAGGGAACGGATTTCTCGATCAGTAACAAATGCCAAAGAGAGCCTAACGTCGAGGACCCTCTCAAGCCGGAGGATTTTTCTTACGAGCTTGTGGATTTGATTGGGATTCAGAGGAATCTTTTTCTGTTTGTTTTCGATTTCGATGGTCACTGCCATTTTTCTTCCCAGGATACTTGATTCTCCCGTGATACATTGCACTCAACACACGGGTAAATGTCGCAGAAATCCGATGAATTTCTTTTAAGGTCAGTAAGCATTCATCAAGCTGTCCGTCGATAAACTTGTTATTGATAACTTTACGAACTGTTTCTTCAATCTTGACCGGCGTTGGATCGTCCATGGCTCTAACCGCACCTTCAACCGAATCCGCCAACAAGACAATCGCGGTCTCTCGACTTTGCGGCTTAGGTCCGGGATAGCGAAAATTTTCTTCCTTAACCGATTCAGGACTTTCAGCTTCTTCCAAAGCTTTTTGATAGAAATAATACATCAAACCCGTTCCATGATGCTGAGGAATGAAATCAATGATCTTGGGATTCAATTTAAATTTCTTGGCAAGCTCCATCCCTTCCTTCACATGGTTGAGAATAACAAGTCGACTCATCGAGGGCTCGATCATGTCATGTTTATTTCCCCCCACCAATTGATTCTCAGTGAAGTATTCTGGTTTAACCGTCTTGCCCACATCGTGATAATAAGCGCCAATTCTCGTCAACAAAGCATTGGCACCGATCGCGTCTGCTGCCGCTTCGGACATATCACTGACAACCATGCTGTGATGATATGTCCCTGGAGCCTCCAAACTCATTTGTTTCAAAAGAGGTTGATCTTTATCAGAAAGTTCCAAAAGGCTAAAATTGGTCAAGGCTCCAAAAAGATATTCAAAAATCTTCAATGTGGAGATCGCAACAAGCGCTGCAATCAACCCATTGAGCAATAATGGACGAATGTAATAAAAAGCAAATTCTCTCCACATTCCTAAAGCCATCTCGTGATGCAAAAGAATCAGACTCACCACTTCAATGACACTGATGCATACGCCCGTGCTGAAAAATTTGCCTCGTGTGCGGGCATCACGGATGGTGTAAGCTGCGGTCAAATTTCCTAAAAAAAATATCAACAACAGGTCAATGGCTGAAAGGTGCTGATAAACCCCACTCAACTGGGGTTGAATGATCAACGCAACCAACGCACTGCTTAAGAAAGACATGACAAATGACAGTCCAAGATCGTCGAATAAAAGAGCGGTGAGAATCGCGACACTCGCAACAGGAATGTATAAGGCAGGAATATCGAAATAGGTCACAAACAAGAAGGCCGTGACCACCATCAACATCAAAAGGAGGCCTAACTTCCAAAATAATTCGACGCAATTCTTGTTAAAGAAAAACAGATGCAATCCAAGAAAAAAAACCAAAAGCGGAATAATCAAAGAAAACCCGACGAACTGACAGAAAACAAAGATTCCTAAGATCACCAGAATCCCTAATCCTGCCTGAGAATAATTCAAACGAGTTTTTTCTAACTTTTCAACCATAAGAATTTAAAATCGACTCTCAGATTATGGGTTAAAACGCGGACCAGGACCTCGCTCAGATTTATCATAAGCTTCGATGATTTGCTGAACAAGTTCATGACGAACCACATCTTCACCAGTCAGAAAAACCCACTTGATCCCTTCAATCCCCTGCAAAACCCTTTGCGCTTCCACCAATCCAATGGCTTGACCTTTAGGCAAATCGCTCTGGGTGATGTCGCCGGTGATGACTGTTTTGGAATCAAATCCCAAGCGCGTCAGGAACATTTTCATTTGAAAAGGTGTACTGTTCTGCGCTTCGTCGAGAATAACAAACGCATCGTTAAGCGTTCGCCCTCGCATAAACGCGAGCGGGGCCACCTCAATGATCCCCTGCTCAGTGTACTGTTCCACCTTATCCGGCTCCATCATGTCATAAAGCGCATCATAAAGAGGCCGTAAATACGGCAAAACTTTTTCGACCATGTCTCCGGGGAGGAATCCCAAATTTTCTCCCGCTTCGATCGCCGGACGAGTGAGGATGATCCGTCGGACCAACCCTTTTTGCAAAGCATTGACCGCCATGGCCATGGCCAAATATGTTTTTCCTGTTCCTGCAGGCCCCATCCCAAAAACAATGTCATATTTCTTAATCGCTTCGATATATTCAATTTGGCCGCGCGTCTTAGGCGTGATAAGTCCGCCCTTGGTTGCCACCTCAATTTTTTCTTTGGCCAGACGCTTAAAATCAATTCCTTTTTGCGGATCCGTCAATCGAATCGCATAACTGACATCCTGATGCTTGAGTTCGCGGCCTTCCGAAACAATTCCTAAGAGATATTCAAAAAGCTCCGTCGAGCGATCAACATTTTCTTTTTGTCCGGAAATTTTCAGCCCCTGAGGGTCACGGACAATTTTGACGTCGAGCTCTTTCTGGATCAAATTCAAGTTCTGGTCATGCCGACCAAAAAGAAGTTGAAGAGCCTGGTTATTGTGCAAAGCGAAAATTTTTTCCATCCACTTATTCCTGAGGGATTTTTAAAACCATCCCTGGTTTGATTTGGTTAGGGTCTTTCAAAACATCCTTGTTCGCGTCAAAAATCTTGGTCCATTTGCTATACGAACCGTAAACCTTCTTAGAAACTTTCTGCAAGGTGTCACCTTTTTCAACCGTGTATTCGGTCATCGAACCGGCGCTTGCCTGAAAAAATTCCGTTTCATCTTCTTCAAAACGAGGCAACTCGATCCTTGAGCGAGGCTCTTCTCGAAGATAGGGTTCTTCATAAGAACTCTCCTCTGTCGACGTGGAAGGCTGAATGTTCTCGGATGGCACTTGCTGGTCTTTAGGTAATTCTTTGGTAAACTCTAACACATAAACTTTTCGAGTTTTACGGTGCTCTTTCTGTTCTACGGGGGCACTCCCCATCAGATACCCTTGGTTCCCTTCTCGATTTTGGTCAACTCGTTCTCGAACATCCACATAAGAACGGGCACGAATTCCGCCGCTGGCACATCCCGTTAAGAAAGCAACGACAAAAACAACACTGCAAATCTTCATGAAATCTTTAACCATGATTCACCTCCCGAATGGTCATAACACCTAATTCTTTGAGTTGTTTTTGATCGACCACAGATGGGGCTTGCGTCATCAAGCAACTCCCGCTCTGCGTCTTAGGAAAAGCAATCACATCACGAATGGAATCCAGTCCACTCAGAATCGTCACTAAACGATCGATTCCATAGGCCACACCCGCGTGGGGCGGCGCACCGTATTCAAAAGCGCGCAGTAAAAATCCAAACCGTTCTTGGGCCTCCTCGGCACCGATCCCAATGGTTTCAAAAACTTTTTGCTGCATTTCTCGTCGGTGAATACGAACCGAACCACTGCCAATCTCATTGCCATTCAAAACCAAATCGTATGAACGCGCACGAATTTTTTTAAACTCACCCTTTTCAAGATGAATAAGGTCGTCCTCTTTCATGGAAGTGAACGGATGATGCTCACTTTCCCAACGACGTTCTTCCTCATTATATTTGAACATTGGGAAATCCACAACCCAAAGAAATGCAAATTCGTCAGGAGACTTGCGAATGTCCGGTTTATCACTTTTGTATTTCGCCATAGCCTCAGCGTGAGTCATCCGAGGAAACGGCGTTTGGATATCAATGCCCTTGGTTTCCTTAAGAATCATCTTAAAAAGCCGTTCGGTCAGAGCAAAAACATCCTCCTCATCAACAAATGACATTTCCATATCAAGCTGAGTGAATTCCGGCTGACGATCGGCTCGCAAATCCTCGTCGCGAAAACACTTCACAATCTGATAATAACGATCAAATCCCGATACCATCAAAATCTGCTTGAAAAGCTGGGGCGATTGGGGAAGAGCAAAAAAACTTCCTGGGACCAAACGCGAGGGCACAAGAAAATCTCGAGCACCTTCCGGCGTAGACTTGGTCAATACAGGGGTCTCCACTTCCATAAAATTTTCCTGATTCAAAAATTGCCGGATAGCAGCACACAGTTTGCTGCGAAGGGTCAACGCATTGAGAAGTTTGGGACGTCGAAGATCCAAATAACGATAGGTCAATCGAACATCTTCGCCCACTTCCGTCTCTTCGGCAACTTCAAATGCAGGTGTTTTACTGGTATTTAAAATTTCCAAGCCTTCGGCGGTCAATTCGATTTCGCCCGTCGGAATTTCTGCGTTCACATTTTTGGGCGGGCGGACATTCACTTTACCAGTCAACTTAACCACAAACTCTGGGCCTAATTTTTGCGCTTCCGCATGCGCATCTTTGGCTACCGATGGAACAAAAACAACTTGGGTGATGCCATAACGATCCCGGATGTCGATGAAAATCAATTTGCCATGATCTCGACGGCGGTGCACCCATCCACACAACACCACCGTTTGATCTTTATGTTCTTTGCGCAACTCGCCGCAAGTATGGGTACGCAACATTTTATTTCTCCCCATTTAAAAGAGCTATCAACTCTTCCAAATTGTTTTTAATATTAACTTCTTTCTGCTCTCCTGTTTCCATATTCTTCACTGCAACAACCCCTTTGCGATCTTCATCTTCGCCTAGCAGAATTACAAATCGAGCACCCTGCTTATTCGCCATCCGCATCTGGCTTTTGAGGGAACCCGGATGATAACTCATATCAACACTGACTCCGGATTGGCGCAGCTCATTCACCAGTTGAAAAGCTTTTGATAATAGCGTCGGAGCCAAAACCACTAAGAAGGCATCCATCGGCTGGGCTAGTACTTTTTTCGTTTCTCCCAAGGCCAATAAAATTCGCTCAATCCCCAACGCAAAGCCGATCGCGTCCACTTTAGCTCCACCCAATTCTTCGACGAGATGATTGTATCGTCCACCAGCACCCAAGGCATCTTGACTTCCCAACGACGGAGCTGTGATTTCAAAAACCGTGTTTGTATAATAATCTAGACCTCGGACCAACTGCATCGATTCTTGATAGGAAATGCCCAACGCGCTCAAAGCTTCTTTGGTCTTCGAGAAATATTCCACACTCTCTTTTGAGAAACATTCTTGATAATTCAAATTGGTTTTAGCAATGACCTCCCGACAGGTCGGATTCTTGCAATCCAAAATGCGAAAAACATTGCGTTCAAAACGATCCTGACAATCTGAACACAAATCTGACAAACGTCCCCCTAATTTCTCGCGCAACCATTTTGACAGATTCTTTTTATCATCCAGAGATCCCAGATTATTGATCTTCAACTGAAATCCTTCGACACCCAATGCTTCCAAAAGATGCACCGCCAGCGCAATCACTTCCGCATCAAGATAAGGCGAAGCTGAGCCTGGCCCCAAGGCTTCCACTCCGACCTGATGAAATTGGCGCAGTCGTCCCTTTTGCGGCCGTTCACCCCGGAACATCGGGCCGATGTAAAACAATTTAGAAAGAGGTTCTTTTTTATCCAAGCTATTTTCGATGTAAGCGCGCACAACCGCAGCGGTCGCTTCCGGTCGCAAGGCCAAACCGCTCAGAACCACCCCTGTTTCTTCGGGCTTGGGCTGCGCTGCCAATTGCAGCATCTGCTTTTGGACCACGTCGCTAGTTTGCCCCATCGAACGGGCAAAAAGTTCAGTCTCTTCAAAAATGGGCGTGCGGATTTCCTGGTAACCATAAAGATGCACTAGCTTTCGCACTGAATCTTCAAGGGATCTCCAGGCAAAAATATTTTCTGGTAGAATGTCGTTGGTTCCACGTGGGACTGAAAACTGTTTTGTCATGACGTTATAAATTTTAACCCCGCCTTATCAAAATGAGGCGGGGTTAAAATCCTAAATCCTTAACGTAGGCTGAAGCATATTTATTTGATACGGTGCTTCATTTCCAACCCTTGCTTAAACACTACCACTTTTCTGGGCGGAACAGGAACGCTTTCTCCGGTACGAGGATTGCGTCCAGATCGGGCTCGGCGTTCTTTGATTTTGAAAACCCCAAAATTACGCAACTCAACCTTCTCAGAACGTGCCAAACTGTCTACAATCAC
>JANLHA010000384.1 GCA_024653845.1 Candidatus Omnitrophota bacterium
ATGATGACCATCATTCAGGAAGCTAAAAAGATTTTGCAAAAACCCCAGAAATGCATTTTGATTCCGCTTTCGGATCTCGATGAAAACGCAAGACTCAAAGCCCTGCAAGAACGGATGTGGATTTGGAATGAAGAGGAGCTCAATACGTTGCTTAATTTTTATGACAAGCCGTATATTGTTTCTCCTTTGACAAGCTTAAATTTTATGTCCGCAGCAGGCAAGGAGCAAGGCCCTCTTTCGACGGATCGGGTAGGACATTAATGAAAATTGGCATTGTTTCAGATACACATTCGCGTCCCCTGCCAAAACAGATGATCGAAGATTTTAAGAATGTTGACATGATCATTCATGCCGGTGACTTTTGTGCTTTGGAAGACTATCAACGTTTCGCTAAAATGACGAAGAGCCTCAAAGCGGTTTATGGCAATATGGATGAGTTAAAGCTTTGTAAAAAGTTGCCTCAAAAAGAAATTTTTGAGTGTCAAAAGGTACGAATTGGAATTTTCCATGGAATGGGGGTCGCACCGTCGGTCCTAGAAAAAGTTCAGTCCGAATTCGCTCATGACCGAGTGAACGTGGTCGTTTTTGGTCATTCACACCAGGCGTATAATAAAAGCATCAAAAATGTATTGTATTTTAATCCGGGCAGCCCTAACGACAAAGTTTCTGCGCCGTATTGTTCGTATGGTCTATTGACCATCGATGAGGGTAAATTTTCTGCTGAAATTATCAAAATCAAATGAGGAGAAAGTCATGGATCGCCTCTGGGCTCCGTGGAGAGTTAAATATCTCACGGAAGTGATCGATAAGACAAAAGGCTGTGTTTTTTGCGACATTGCTAAATCCAAGGAAGACCAGAAGAATTTTGTCTTCGTGCGTCGGACACATTGTTATGCCGTCTTGAATCTTTATCCTTACAACAATGGGCATTCTATGGTGCTACCATATCGCCACGTTAATGATTTGAGTAAGTTGACTTCAGAAGAGAGCCAAGAGCTCTTTGAGCTTCTGACCTATGTGAAAGAACTTCTCGATGAAACATTGTCGCCAAATGGTTATAATATAGGTATCAATTTGGGACGGGTGGCTGGAGCGGGTTTCCCGGGTCACATCCATGTCCATATTGTTCCCCGTTGGAAAGGGGATGCGAATTTTATGCCGGTTGTGGCTGGTGTCAAGGTGATTTCTCAGTCGATGAAAATGCTGTATGGAAAGTTAGTGAAAGCCCATCAAAAGCGAATCAAGAAAAAGACCAAATGACGAAGTTGAAAACAGAAAGAAACATGCGTAGTCGTCAAGACATCGAAGAATTGGAATTTCAGAATTTAGCGCCTTATGCGATGAAGAGTCGTGAGTCTTCAGGGCGGCAGTTCACTGAATCGCAACATCCTTTTCGAACATGTTATCAACGCGACCGCGATCGTGTTGTTCATTCTGAAGCATTTCGTAAACTCGAATACAAAACGCAAGTTTTTGTAGTTTTTGAGGGGGATTATTACCGTACGCGCCTGACACATACATTGGAAGTCGCCCAGATTGGACGGACTATCGGAAGGGCTTTGCGATTGAATGAAGACTTGATCGAAGCCATTGCTCTGGCCCATGATTTGGGGCATCCGCCATTTGGCCACGCCGGAGAAGAGGCATTGGATGAACGGATGCGACGAGTGGAGCAGGGACGTTTCAATCACAACATGCGCAGTTTTGAGATTGTGACCCGACTTGAAAGACGTTATCCTGATTTTGATGGCCTCAACTTGACTAAAGAAGTTTTGATAGGAATTCTTAAACACCAGACCAAGTACGATGTCGTTGGAGAAGCAGGGAAGTATTTTAATGAAGGGCCAACCATTGAAGCCCAGGTCGTGGATTTTGCGGATTCCCTAGCGTATCTTAATCATGACATTGATGATGGTTTGCAGTCTGGTTGTATCACAATCAAGGATCTGGTCGAAAGCCATTTATGGCAGCGGGCATGTGCCGATGTCCATGGGAAAGTTGGTGATGATCTAGAAATGTTGCGCTATCAGGTCGTCAAGCAGCTCATTGATATGCAAATTCAAGATCTTCTTGAGACAACAGATCAGCGATTGCAAGATGCTCATTTTTCTTCCTCGGAAGATGTTAAGAAAAGTCGGGCGACTGTGGTGGGATTTGGTGAACGGATGGCCCAGGAACGCGAGGCCTTACAGGAGCTTTTGAATAAAAAACTTTATCATCACTATCGCGTGGTGCGGATGACTTCGAAAGCGCAGCGGATTTTGCATGACCTTTTTGATGTGTATTTGAAAGGGCCGCAGCAATTGCCCTACTCGGTGTATGAACGTAACCGAAAATATAGCGAGAAAGAAATTTATCAATTGATTTGTAATCATATTGCGTCGATGACGGACCGTTTTGCTTTGGAAGAACATAAAAAACTTTTTAACCCTTATACCAAAGTCTAGATGTCAAAAATTCCAGAAAATAATTCTTCGAATTTGTCCAAGAGATATCGTCTTTTACTTTCGGCTGTACACATGGTCTATCGATTGGTCAATTCTACATATAATGTCAACGAGCTTTCTCTTCGACTGACACGGTTGTTGTGCCAATTCATCAAGGCTCATTCGGCAAGTCTTTTAATTCTTGGCCCGGATAAAAAGAGGGTTGTGCTTGGGGCCATTTTTAACAACAAAATCAATATTCTTTTAGATAAGAAACAGGAGTTGAGTCACATTTCTAAAAAAGAGATTCGGGTCGCGGAAGGTTATGCCATTTTTGAAGAGCGATTGATTGGAATTCCCTTGATTGCCGACGATAATGTGGGTGCAATCTTTGTCCGGCGAACGTCTAAAGAGTCCCCGTTTACCGCTTTTGATAAAGAGATGTTGTCTGTTTTCGCAGAGCAGTCGGTGACGGCGATCCGTAATCTTCAGCTTTATGAACAGCAGCAAAAAACGATCTTGGAGAGCATGAAGTTTATTGATGCATTTCTTGAGAAACAAGGACGTTCTCCGTCGCCACATACGCCCGCGTATTTTTCTGTTGCCAAAAGTTTGGCGGAACAGTTGAATATGAACCAAGTGGGAATTGAAAATTTGTATTATGCAAGTATTCTCCATGATGCCGGTGCGGTGAACATTCCTTACGAGATCCTTTCTAAGAAAAGTCAATTGACTTCGGAAGAATTCAAAGTGATTCGTGATCTTCCGACGAAGAGTGCGGAATTGATTCGTCCTGTTGAGTTTTTAAAACCAGTTCTTCCCATTATTCTTTATCATCATGAAAAATATGATGGAAGTGGGTATCCTTCCGGATTGAAAAAAGAACAGATCCCTTTGGGCGCAAGAATCATGGCGGTGGTGGACGCTTTTGAAGCCATGGCTCACGGTCGACCCTACAAACAACGATTGACGATGGCGGAAGCCGTGCAAGAGTTGAAAAAGCATAGTGGCACACAATTTGACCCTAAGGTGGTCCAGTCTTTTTGTAACCTGTATCGTCAGAGACGCTTTAGAAATTATCTTAGAAAAATTCGTGAATAGATTGGAATGAAAGAATCGCATGGATTCTCATCGACAAACACAATTTGAGCTTTTCCCGGG
>JANLHA010000391.1 GCA_024653845.1 Candidatus Omnitrophota bacterium
CTGATCTCTTATGTAGAGGCAACACAAAAAACAATTCGAGAAGATGTGAAGACGACTTATCGGGCCCTAACGGGAGAAGAACTTCCCGACGCTCCTGATGTTGGTGGTATCAATTTAGATCCAACCTTATGGAATTTGGAAACTCAAGGGCAAGCCGAAGCTCTAGAAATTCCTTTTGATCTTCCTCGCAATGTCGAAGAACTTAATAATTTTCCAGCGATTGAAGGCTTCACCCCTGTCATTCACCAAATCATTCCTGTAAAAAATATTTATCAATTAATAGGAATAGAGAAAATAGAGGGACCGGCTGACCAACTCAGCCAACTTACCAAATAAGAAAAGACTCAGCGGAGGAGAAGTCCTTAACTTTTTTCTGAAATGGTCCGACAAACCGTACTTCCCGTATCAAATCCAAATCAAACGCTTTTTTCGCCAATTCTGCCATTTTTAACGACAATTCATAAACGTCTTGCGCACGGCAGGTCTCGTCGGCTTTCACAATAATGTTCGCATGCCTGTCGAAAATCTTCGCCCCGCCAACATGCAAATTTTTTCCGCCCGCTTGTTCTAAAAACCATCCCGTAGCTTGGCGTCGACCGGCTCGAGAGGTGGGTTCAATGTTACGAAAAAAACTTCCTGCACAGGGATGAGTCTTGAGATTCGGATGTTTTTCCCGTCGAAGATTCAATGTTTCTTCACGCTCTTTGAGCAACTTCTCTGCATCACCTGGCTCAACACGAAAAGATGCAGACAATACAATCTCTCCAGTTTCTTTCAACTTGGAGTCGCGATAACTAAACCCCAACTCTCCTGGGCTGGCCTTTCTTTGAATACCTTTACGATCCAAAAGAATGACAGACTCCAAATGATCTCCGACTTGTTGGCCAAACGCTCCCGCATTGCCGACAATGGCACCCCCAACGCTTCCGGGAATTCCACTTGTGTAATTGAGGCCAAGCAAACCTCGACGAGCGGCAAAAAGAGCCAAATCATCCAACCGTGTGCTTGCCGAAACCGTAATCAAATCATTGTGATATTCAATTCGAGGAGTGTCTGAAACGTATCGGATGACAATGCACTCCAGGCCTTGATCTGAAACCACCAAATTGGA
Source organism: Candidatus Omnitrophota bacterium (assembly GCA_024653845.1). Taxonomy (GTDB): domain Bacteria; phylum Omnitrophota; class Gorgyraeia; order Zapsychrales; family JANLHA01; genus JANLHA01. The sequence goes on from JANLHA010000391.1 coordinate 1,112, forward strand.
TCCGCCGCCTAAGAGAATAAATGGGAGTTTATTTTGAGCCAAGGCTTTGACGGCTTGCTGAACTTCTTCGGGAGTGTCGCATTGGATCAAAAGAGAGCAAGGCCCACCCAAACGAAATGTGGTATAAGCCGACAACAAGGCATTTTCTTTGACATTCAAATTTTCAAAAATGGAAAGACTTTCTGGCGGAGTCATAATCAAGAAGCTTTCTAAAATTTCTTTAAAGAAAAAACCCCATTGGCAACCGACCACACTTGAGTCAAGCCTTGCTGACGAAGATATTCTACAACTTTCAAACTTCGAATACCATGTTCACAAAAAATAAAATATTTCTTTTGTGCATCAAAAGAAGAATTCCATTCAGAAAATTGACTGCAAGGATAGTGTAATGACTCAACTGTTTCGGCCGGATTCATTTCGCGTTCATAATCTTCGCGAACGTCAACAAAAACATACTCCTTAAGCTGTGTTGGAGAGAAGTCACGAATATCCACATCAATCTCAAAGCTTAACTTTTGTTCAGGGTGTCGGTGAGCCGCGCACGACTGACAATTCACCCAACCTGAATCTCCATCGGTATAAAATTCTTTTTTCCAAATGGGCAAACAAGCCTTGATTTCATCGATAATATAGCGACATGCTTGAAAAGCGTCATCGCGATGAGCCGCAGTCACACCCACCCAAACAGCCATATCCCCAATTTTAAGTTCACCGACACGATGAATGCACTGCGCATCAAAAATGGAAAATCTTTCAGCAGCCTTTTTCAAAATCAGCTCAGCTTCTTTCTGGCAAAGTTCAGGATAGGCTTCGTATTCCAGACGTAAAACAGAGCGACCTTCGTTATGATCACGAACCCAGCCTTCAAAAGCAATAAAGGCCCCCGCCCGAGGATTCCGGAAATTTTCTTGATCAAGCAAATTTTGAATAGGAGAAGAGGTTAGCTGAAACATGAGAAATGAAAAACCTAGTAGGTGACTTTAACCACACCCGAATTGATTCGACACTGACACCCCAGGCGATTATTGCGATCCATGCCCAAATCAAGTTCTTCTTTATTGAGTTCACCGAGATTTTCAGCACCTTCGATGACCTCGATTTGACATGTTCCGCAGACCCCGGAGTTGCAGCTGAAGGGAATGCCGGCTTTTTCACAGATGGCATCAATCAAATTGCCGTCTTCAACTTCATATTCCACATTATCGATAATGACTTTGGCCATAAGATTATCCCAAGAGGATCTTTCAAACCGAAGCGCTTGACAGTGTTAAGCGCAGACGTGATTCGACCACTAACATTTAACAAAACTAGTAAAATTTTACTATATCCGCGGATAGTTTAACAAAAAACGAAAAGAATGCAAGTCTCTTTTTAAGCCAAAATCTGCAACTCTGGCAAACGAAAAACAATGTTTTTTTCTGGGTTCTCAAATGTATGAACTTTTTTGACGGGGTAATGCGCCTGGATCTGCTCAACCAATTCATCGACAATAAATCGAGGAACCGAAGCGCCCGAACTGATTCCAATTTTTTGTTTCCCCTTAAGCCAAGATAAATTCAATTCTTCTGCGCGGTCAATGATATAACTAGGGACTCCTGCATTGGCTCCAGTCTCGCGCAAGCGATTGCTATTGGAACTATGTGGGGACCCACAAATGATAATCACATCACAAAATTGGGCCAACTCTTTGACCGAATCCTGACGATTCTGAGTGGCATAGCAAATGTCTGAACGGGGAGGCGCCATCAGATGCGGGAACTTTTCTTTCAACTTCTTGATGATGCCTTTTGTTTCGTCGACGGAAAGAGTTGTCTGAGTCAAATATGCAACGGGCTTTGTCGGATCCAAATCGAGCCTATCAACGTCCTGCTCATTTTCAACAATATGAAGCAATTCTGGTTTAACATAACCCGATGTTCCAATCAGTTCCTGGTGACCTTTATGTCCAATCAAAACCGTTTCGCAATCTTCCTTAGAAAACTTAACCGCCTCATTGTGAACCTTGGTCACCAGCGGACACGTTGCATCAAGAAATTTGAGTTTATGAGCGCGGGCTTTTTGAATGATTTCAGGAGGCACGCCATGAGCACTCAAAATGATGCGAGAGCCTTCCGGAGCCTCATTCAAATCTTCAATGAAAATAACGCCACGTTTCCGGAAATCATTAACAACATACGTGTTATGCACGATATCGTGATAAACATAAAGGGGGGTGCCATATTTTTTCAGGGCCAATTCGACAATTTCGACCGCACTGGCCACACCGGCACAAAACCCTTGAGCTCTGGCTAAAAAAACTTCCATGTTAAATCCTCATTGCAAAGGGTAAAATGATTCTATATAATTTGGGGCAATTATAGCATTCCACATAAGAAAAGAAAAGCATGGAACTCCAACCCCGAAGAAAAACTCCAACGGTTCAAATTGGTTCTGTCAGCGTAGGCAGCGATTATCCTGTGGTTGTCCAATCGATGACAGACACCCCAACCGCTGATATCGAAAAAACGTTAGCCCAAACACTTGAACTCATCGAAGCCGGCTCTGAAATGGTACGATGGACGGTCAATGATGATGATGCAGCCCGAGCGGTTCCCGAAATCATCAAACACTTGCGAGAGCGCGGATATCAAACACCGATCATTGGAGATTTTCACTTTAACGGGCATACCCTTTTATCCAAACATAAAGATTGCGCAGCAGCGCTCGCGAAATATCGAATCAACCCTGGCAACGTTGGACGAGCCGAGAGGCATGATGAAAATTTTTCAGCCATTATTAAAGTGGCTATTGAACACAATAAACCTGTTCGTATCGGTGTGAATTGGGGGTCCCTCGATCAAGAACTTTTAACTAACTTGATGGATGAAAATGCGAAACTTGCCGAACCCCGCGACGCAAAAGAGGTCACCTATGAGGCGATGATCCAGAGTGCATTACGCAGCGCTGAACTGGCCCAAAAGTTGGGAATGAAAAAAAACAAAATTATTCTCAGTGTCAAAATGTCGATCTTGCAAGACATGGTCACGGTATATTCTCAACTCGCTCGACGATGCGATTATGCGCTTCACTTAGGATTGACCGAAGCGGGCGCGGAAATTCAAGGCATTTCTTCAAGCTCAGCCGCACTCGCTATTCTTTTGCAGCAGGGGATAGGGGACACGATTCGAGTATCACTGACTCCTCAACCCGATATTCCCAGATCACGCGAAATCGAAGTCTGTAAAAATATTCTGCAAGCCATGGGCCTTCGATATTTCAAGCCGAGCGTGACAAGTTGCCCAGGCTGCGGCCGTACGTCGAGCAATTATTTTCAAATCTTGGCACGCGACATCAATGATCACATCACACGCATGATGCCTATCTGGAAGAAACAATATCCAGGGGTGGAGCGCTTAAAAATCGCTGTTATGGGATGTGTGGTCAATGGCCCCGGTGAGAGCCGGCATGCGGACATCGGCATCAGTTTGCCTGGGGCATCTGAAAAACCAGTAGCACCCATCTACATCGATGGGAAAGAACTCAAAACGCTCAAGGGTGACCACATTCGAGAAGAATTCATCATCATTCTAGAAAATTACATTTCCCAAAAATGTCGATAAAATCCAATTCTCCCATGCATAAGATTGAGAAACTGATCTCTCAACATCGTGAAATTGAAGAAATCCTAGAAAAGTCTCTCAAGGAACTTCGTGACATCAAATTTGCTCTGGATGAATCTACCATTGTTGCGATTACCGATCAAAAAGGTAAAATTACTTATGTGAATGAAAAATTTTGTGAGATATCGCAATACTCTCGAGAAGAGCTTTTAGGACAAGACCACCGAATTATCAATTCCAGCCATCATCCCAAAGAATTTATACGCAATCTCTGGAGAACCATTGCTAAAGGAAAAGTTTGGCATGGAGAAATCCGAAACCGCACCAAGAACGGAAGCTATTATTGGGTCGATACCACTATCGTTCCTTTTCTAAATGCCTCCGGGAAACCCTATCAATACGTCGCTATTCGCCATGAAATTACAAAGCGCAAACAAATGGAAGAGGAACTCAAAATTCTTCCTCAAAGAATCATTCAAGCTCAAGAAAATGAACGCCAACGGATTTCTAGAGAAATCCATGATGACCTAGGTCAATCATTGGTCACTTTTAAAATATTTCTTCAGTCGACAATTTTGGCCCCTCATTCTGACCAGGAGCAACAAAGCGAGACTGTTACGAAGTTGATTCATAGCCTGAATACCATCATTGAGAAAACGCGACATTTGACTGGGAGCTTACGGCCATCCACGTTAGGGGTTTTGGGACTATCGACTGCGCTCCATACACTCATTGATGAATTTAAACAAAAAAACCTTAAAATCAATTTTACATATAACAAATCTCTAGACCTCTTCCAGTTTCAAGGCGATGCCATCAATTTCTATCGCATTCTGCAAGAAGCTCTGACCAATGTCGTCAAGCATGCCCAAGCCACCCGAGTCGACATCTCGATCAAAGTCACTCAACAAAATTTGACGATGGTCATCAAAGACAACGGGAAAGGGTTTATGAGCAATGGTAGACTTAAGGACCATTCCTCAACCCAGGGAATTGGATTATCAACAATGAAAGAACGCGCCTTGCTCTTGAAGGGAAAATTGGAAATCAAGTCCACTCTAAAAAAAGGGACAACCCTTACATTAACTGTTCCAAGGATGTTACACTAAACATATGCCTGGATACAAAATCATTTTAGCTGACGATCATAAAATTTTACGTGAAGGCATTAAAAGTCTCATCGAGAAAGACCCTTCCTTCAAGGTTGTGGGACAAGCTCAAAATGGGGAGGAACTTTTAACCCTTCTTAAGAAAATCCGCTGTGATTTGATCGTGCTAGACCTTTCGATGCCACAAATGGATGGAATCGCTACCCTCAAAAAAGTCCACCATCAATTTCCTAAAATTAAAATACTGATTTTGACGATGCAGAAAGACATAGAACATTTCAAACATGCCATGGCTGGTGGGGCCTTTGGATATCTTCTCAAAGAAGATGCCTATGATCAGTTGCTTCTCGCCATCAAAGTGGCCTTAAAAGGAAAAAGATTTATTTCTCCAACCCTCGAACATTTTCTAACCGAACAATATGTTCGCTCCCTCGATGAGGGACAAGAAAGCTCTCCCAATATTTTGACCAAACGCGAATTCCAAATTCTCAAGCTTGTTGCGCAAGGCCTCT
>JANLHA010000118.1 GCA_024653845.1 Candidatus Omnitrophota bacterium
ACTTCTTGGATGGCCACGTCGATATTGCGGTCCAAATCAAATTCAACGCTCACGTTCGCTTGGCCCTGCAGAACTGAGGACTTGATCTCTCGAATACCATCGATTCCGGTCATGGCTTCTTCGACGACATCGACCACGTCAGTTTCCATGACTTCCGGAGCAGCACCTTCCCAATTCAAACGAATCGTCACAACGGGAAAATCCACACTCGGCAAACGACTTACACCCATCCTTTGGAATGAAATAAACCCAAAAAACATCAGCGCCATCATCATCATCCACGCAAAAACCGGTCGTCGGATGGAAATGTCAGAAAGTGTCATAAGGAACTTTCCCTATGGCGACATAAAACCGCCAATAAATTTGCTTCAATTCATTTTGAATCGCAATGTATTCACGTCGACTATCTTCAAGGTCTTCAAGAGCCTGCAAGACATCCAAATGATTCACCAAGTTGAATTCGAAATCTTCCAACTGCAAATCATAATTTCTCTGCGTGGCTTCAACCGCTTTACTCAAAGTGTCATATCGTCGAAAAGCAGCTTGCAACTGACTGTAAGCATTTTTGATCTCCAAAGCTGCTCGTCGCTTGATTTCTTCATATTTCAAATCGGCTTGCTCGGATTTGGCCTGAGCTTGTTTCACGGCCCCACGGGTTTCGACCACTTGGAAAATCGGCATGTCCACATCAAGTGTGGCATCCCACTCCACATTCTCCGAACTACCCACTCGTTTCGTATATTTATTAGCGTCCAGGGAAACTTCTGGCCAATATCCGGACCTGGCAATGGTGATCTGCTTTTGGGACTGCTTGACCGCTTCCTCAAACGCCAAGACATCCGGACGTTTCTGCACATTTTCTAAATAGGCATCGAGGGACCCCAAATTTCTTTCAAGAGGAGAATCATCTTCAAGCGTAATGACCGGCGCACCTGTCAAGAATTCCAAGAGCTGTCCAGCCACCTCTTGATGGCTACGAATCAATTCAATTTCAGCTTCGAGTCGAAGAGTTTTAGCCTCGATTCCCGCCAACTCACTAGGACGAGACCGCCCCAACTCCTCTCGCTTATTCAATTCTTCTAGACGATCTCCAAGGATTTTATGAACACTTTCGAGTGTTTCAATGTCTTGCTGATAGCTCAGATAAAAATAAAATGCATCGGACACATCTCTTAAAAGCAATTGTTTAGCTCGATTGAGCTCGTGCTCTCGCTGTCGGGCTTGTGAACGACCTGCAGCGATGGCGGCAAATTCTTTAAAACCACTAAACAACGGCTGACTGAAGGTGAATTTACCTTCCGGCGTTTCTTGACGAAAAGAAGAGCCTGTTCCCCCAGAATCTTGCCGTTCATACGAATATGAATAGGAAACATCCGGCAGAATCGCACCCAAAAGCTGTAAAATACGCCCTTCGGCTTCAGTGATCAACTCCCGCTGAACCGCCACAATTTCACTTTGTTTGAGGGCCATCTGATAACAAGACTGCAACGTCTGGCAAGACATGACTGGAGATTCAATCTCTTGGGCAGAAAAAGATGTTGATGTCGGCCACGCGACGATAAAAAACAAAATTGAAAGGAAAATTCGTTTCATAAATAGCAATTTTTATCCATTTTAAATGAAAAGGCACACTTGGTCGATTCTAAGTGTGCCTTGAATATACAATTTACTTTATAAAAAAGCTATAGTTTTTCTAGCTCTTCAAAATCCAATACTCTACGTCGCTAAACCTTTTGCGGTTGCGAAACTTCTTCCAGAACTTCGACGATTTCATCTTTCAAATGATGTCGGGCAATATCGGCTTGAGAAACGATACCGCAACACACCCCACGATCATCAATCACCGGGACGCGTCGGATTTGATTGTCTTCCAAAACATCACAACAGTCTTCAATGGACATGTCCGAGGGCACCGTAATGCAGGGCTCGCTCATGCAATCTGTCGCTGTCAACTTCAAAGGGTTTCGACCTTGAGCGACCGCACGACAAACAATATCCCGGTCTGTAACCACTCCAACCGGTTTGTTTTCGCCGTCAACAATAGGGATTTCTCCACAATCTGCATCCATCATCATCTGAGCAACTTCTTGCAGGTTGGTA
>JANLHA010000392.1 GCA_024653845.1 Candidatus Omnitrophota bacterium
TTGATCAGCCCGGTGTTGAGGCGGGGAAGATAAATGCCTTTGCGATGCTTGGGAAAAAAGGATTTGAGCAGAGAAAGAATGAGATAAACATACTTTTACGGAAAGCACAGAAGAAGTATAGTATTTAGTATATAACCTTCAAGTCGGATGGAATAATGCTTAAGCCTCATAATATCTTTCACTTCATCGAGCAACCTTTTCCCTTTTTGATTGACATATTTTTCTCCTATGCTATAAAGTATAAGAAATAAAATTAAAGGTAATTTCTAAAATACTACACGATAATTTTACCTGATAATAGCGCTTTTCTCAAGTTATCAGGGCAATTGATTGTGATAATCAATGGTTAGGTCGCTTTGCAGGAGACATGAAGATGCCGCGGATGGAATGGGCGAAATTGCTTTCGCAGAAACGCATCGGTAAGAAAGAGCAAGATACGTCATCGTCTAACGGCCGGACAATGTTCGAGTCTGACGTTGATCGCATTATTTTTTCAGGTGCATTTCGGCGCTTGAGCAGAAAGACGCAAGTGCATCCTCTTGCGCCAAACGATCATATACATAACCGCCTCACCCACTCACTTGAAGTTGCGCGCGTCGGAGCGGCTCTTGGGCAGGCTATAGGTCGATTGTTATCGAAAAAGAACGCGCTACCTGAAAATATTAAACCGGCTGATATAGGAACAATCGTTCATGCTGCCTGTCTAGCCCACGACATTGGAAATCCACCATTTGGGCACGCCGGCGAATCTGCTATAAAAAACTGGTTTATGAGCGAAGGACCAGCGGTTCTGTCAAAATCGGCGTTAGATGCACCCCACAAAGATGACTTGTATCACTACGAAGGAAATGCACAAGGCTTCCGGATCATCACTCAGACGGAGAATCATCTTTTTAACGGCGGGTTACGGCTTACCGCCGCAACTCTCGGTACTTTTTTGAAATATCCGTGGACGATCAATCAAAACAGGAACAAGTTTGGTTCATTCCTGAGTGAGGCCAATATGCTTAAAACCGTTGCAAATGAGACAGGCCTGATAAAAAAGCCCGATAAAGGGTGGAGTCGCCATCCGCTCGCATTTCTTGTAGAAGCCGACGACGACATTTGTTACGGCATTCTCGATCTCGAAGATGGTGTCGAGTTGCGAATTATCTCCTTCGACGAAGTGTTCGATGTGCTCACTACGTGTTTTGAAAATGAAAAGAAGGAGCGTATCAAAGCCACGTTTGCGCCTCCCGACGCATATCGCATTAACCTTTCAAGATTGAGAGGAGAAATTTTTGACGAGCTGATTGCTGCCGCGATTGTAGCTTTCGAAACTATGTATGAAGAAATTATGGCAGGCCAGTTGACGGGTGATTTATTTGGAGCTTTGCCGAACTACGATCCCCGCAGGCACATAGCTCAATCAGCTTCGGCTCTTTCCAATCGAAAAATATACGGGGATGCAAAGAAAGTCGAGATCGAACTCGGTTCCAGCTCAACTTTTTCTCATTTACTTGGAACTTTTTGTAATGCTGCGCTTCGATGCTCCGCTCACTTAAGCGACCCCGACCGAACCGTCGTTGATTGGAAGTCAAAGCTTGTGCTTCGTCTCCTTGGTGACCACTCTCCGCTCGTTGCTAAAAGAGCAGATGGCGAAAACTGGAACGATTACCAGTGCATTCGCCGCGTTCTTGATTTTGTGGGGGCATGACAGATAACTATGCGATTTATGTTGCACAGCAAATGCAGGGGGCTGGATTTGCTGGTGGGCAAAGGCCGTGAAGTTGACGCTGCCCAACAACGGGCTGCAGCTGACACCCGCAAGCGGGCGCGGCTGAGCCCGTTAGGTCATACATTTTTTAAGTAGAAAAAGAATTTAAATAGGAGGTGTTCATATGAGGCCAAATGAAATTATAAAAGAAATAGATAATTTGGGGCTGTCGGAGAAATTGATACTGGTTGAGGATATTTGGGATTCTATTGCTCGAAATAATGCTGAGCTACCAATGCCAGAATGGCAAAAATCTGAATTAGATAAGAGATACAGGGATTATAAAAATGGAAAATTGAAGCTCCATAATTGGGAAGGTATTCATGAGGAACTAAGGAACAAATATAAATGATCCTTCGTTACACGGATAGATCTAAAGATGATGTTGAGCTGGCTTTTGCGTGGTACGAAAAACAAAGAAGAGGACTTGGATTTGAGTTCCTCGACTCTGTTGAAATGTCGCTAAAGAATATTCTAACCTTCCCAGAAATGTATAATTTATGTTACTCCAATTTCAGAAGGTGTGTTATTAGAAGATTTCCATTCTCAATATTTTACACAATCGAGCATGAAGAAATTGTGATTCATTCTGTTTTTGATAATAGACAGGACACCAAAAAGCGGCCCTAACAAATCGCTCCACCTGACCAAAAACTCGCTAGTATATTGACTTATTAATAACGAAATAATATGATGTATGAGACAAACCGAAATACATCTTACCGAAAAGGACAATGCCGCGTTGAAGGCCTTTCGTTCGAAGGGGCAGCGCATGGCCAGGGAAATCAACCGGGCACCTAGAATGCCTAGAATGTGGTCACCCATTAGAAGGCTTTTGTCAAGCGAAAAAGATTCTCCTTAGCAAAAAATCGTAGATTTTTTGCATTATCAAACGAAATAATTCTATTGTCTAATAAGCATTCATCCCATTGACCGCGCCCGTATTTTCAACATTTCAGTTACGGATTATAAATCCGCACCAGTCACCCATCCGGATCAAGGCTTTTTTAGGAATTATCCCCCGTTTTCACGAGGACAAGTTTGTTTGGGTTTTATAAACCACTTCGTATCCCCATTTTCATGAGGACAAGTCTCTTTGGTTCCCTGCTTCACCCACGGTTTTATTGAAATAATTTCTTGGGATCAAATGGTTTTTGGTCTTTTATGATAAAGTAACACGCCCTGGCTATTTTGTTGCTTAACGCCTTGGTCGCCACGATTTGATTTGTCTTCGATGCCTTGCGTTAATGCCAACTCCTGGCAGATTCACTATACCTCCTCATAAAATTTGCCGCCTCCACATACGCCCACGCTAAATATTTATTCCCGTTCTTTTTATTGCCCTCTCCTTTCTTCTTCCCGTTTGATACCTTTTTGGACGATACACATCTACAGTATTAGGAATAAGCTGACACGGTGGGAAACCGGTTGATGTCTCCTGTCTCAAGCATTATCGTTATTCCTAATATCTTGCCTATCCCAGGTACCGTCAGCAGTTCTTCAT
>JANLHA010000393.1 GCA_024653845.1 Candidatus Omnitrophota bacterium
ACCGGACCTCTCTCCGCCTCAATCAGAAAAGGTCCAACATTGATCGTTGCAATATCTTCTTCAAGCAAGTCTCTGCGCAAAACATCTGAGAGCTGGTCGGGGATATTATATCCAACAATAATTCCTAAAACGCCTGTACGATTCCAAACAAAAATATATGGCAGAATGATTCGAGAATCCCCTTCCCCCGAAACGGTCAATCTTAAGATCCCGTTATCGACTTCCATCATCATCTCTTCAATCGTTTGATTGATCTTCAAGCTCGTCCGCAATGAGCGACGATAAATATAAATGGGAGGCAACCCTTCCATCCTTCGGACATCAACATAACTCTCAATCTGTATGGTGCGATGCACTGAAACATCTTGGGGAAGCTGTGGCTGAGGCATCCGGCCTTGCGGGCGATCATTCATTTGAATTAAAAATTCTTGGACAGAAGGTTCTTCGGCTGTGTTCTGTTCATGATCTTTCCCGACGATCGCGCCAGATTCATGTACCAAACTCATCATTCGTTCTCGTAAGGTATGATGACCCGGCTCCTCATTGCTCAAAACGATCGCCGTTTCTCCATCAATCTCGGCGAGAATCGTAGCCAGAAAACCTCGGATCGGGCCGGCGCGCACCAATCCTCTCTGCACCAGCCATTCGAGTTGGCGAGCCCGATCAACTTCCCCTTGCCACCAAAGATAAAGAAGAGCCAATTGAATTTCTTCCGATTCAAAAGTCAAAACTTCAAATTGATTCAAATCATGTTCTTGCAAAATTCTTAAAACCTCATCCCGACTTAACTCTTCATGCCCAAGCAACGGTCGGCTGGCATCACTTTCAGCAATAACTCTCTTCCGCGGCTGTCGTCGAGCCTCTTGATGCGTCTGGGCGAAATCTTTGGATTGTTCCATCAATTGATCGAAGATTGGCAATGTCAAGTCGATAATCACATCACCGCCATTACGGGCGAGAATCCGCCGTCCATCATGGTTTTCGATCAGACGGACAAATCGCCGGCGACCGTCGACAAATTTAATCTCGACCTGTGCGCCATGAAAATACCTCAAGTTATATTTAGGATCCTCTCCTAATGGAACTCGCGCGCTGACGGAATCAAGCCGCAAATCATCTCCTGCAACAATAAAATCTTTCAACGGTGTCCCATCAGGTAAAACTGCCCGACTTTTAGACCAAATTAAAAAAATATCAACGATTTCTCCCCGATCAAAAGATTTTAAACCTCCGCCGGCAGGGACAGCAAAGACCGTATTGGGAAGATGCCCTTCTGCGACAACTTCACCTTTCTCGATAACCACGGCCTTTCGAATCAACGCCCGCGCTCCACTCGGGTTGATAATCTCCGTGATGTAAGCTAATTGACCTTCCAGCTCTCTGCGAAATGTAATCCATAACCTCCTCGCCATTTTCAATCCCTGTCGACCTAAAGAATATTCATGAATTTCGTCTTCCTCACCCAATTCATCAAATTCATCTCCGGGCAGCTCGTTATAAAAAGATGTTCGATACCGACGATCTCCAAAAGGCTTCCATCGTCCATAAACTCCATGCCTTATCTCGCGCAGTTCCGACTTTTTCCCGACAAGACTAAAATCAGCTGACAGGTCGGTCTCGAGAGACTGGGCACGATAAACAATCCCATTCAAAGCCACAACCTCGACAAATTCTTGAGCATGCTCTATTCCCAGCCCAGCCCAATAGCTTCTTTTCGTTGAACCACTCACCGTTGGACGGCCTCCAGCGATCGTTAACCATCCCTGACTGCTCAAACGGTCATAAGTTCTCACATAACCATATTTATTCAACGCAACAAATTTCCCACGATAAGTACCAATTATGAGACTACTCCGATTATCAATGATCGGATAAACTTCATACCCCGCCAACTGATGAAGAAGCCTGATATCCTCCACAGAAAAAGACAGATGCTGGCTGCGAGATCTAGCTCCCCGCCGACGCGCTTGATTGATGGCCTGTGCCAGCGCCCTACTTAAAGACTGATCTGGCGCGAACTCTTGTGCGATATCCAAAACCCATTCCCCTTTTTCAAGATCCCAAATCGGCGTTCCTTTTTTATAATCTAAGAATCTCACGTAACGGGCTTGATCGTCGATAAATTTGATCTCAACTTTTGTGGATGGAAACCCTGGGAAGTGCCTAATCGGCATTCTACTAAATTCCAAAATGCCTTTCTTATTGGTAGAGATATCTTCACCGCTGACAATATACGTTGTCAACACCCTTCCTTGCCGATCGATCCGTCGCTGCCCATGCCACGTATTAAAACCATCAAAAAGCCCCAATTTCTTAAATGAAGAGCCCGGAGCCTGCGAATCCGCCAAATAAACAGAATTGCGATGGATTTTTTCACTAACCTGGCCCCTAGCGTTATAAGCCACAGCCTTATGAATCAAGGTATGACCAAAATAATTCTTACGAATCTCAACAACATCAACCCGTCCCCCTCGGAAAGATTCTGTGAATCCAAACCAAAATCGATTCATCACATCAAAAGAGGCTTGT
>JANLHA010000014.1 GCA_024653845.1 Candidatus Omnitrophota bacterium
CATTTGTTGAAATCAGTTGCGGAGCGCTTTCGGAAACGTTATTAGAAAGTGAACTTTTTGGCCATGCCAAAGGAGCTTTTACAGGTGCAATCAAAGACAAAGAGGGACGATTTGAAATGGTACAAGGGGGGACCATCTTCTTGGATGAAATTGATGCGTTTTCTCCTCATTTACAAGTCAAACTTTTACGCGTTTTACAGGATGGGGTTTTTGAAAGGGTCGGCGATAATTTGACGCGAAAAGCCAATATGCGTGTTGTTGTTGCAACTAACCGCCATTTGCCAGATCTTGTCAACAAGGGTGATTTTCGTGAAGATCTTTACTATCGTATCAATGTCATCAATATTCCTATGCCTCCGTTGAGAGAACGTAAAGAAGACCTCGATATGCTCATTCAACATTTTATCGAAAGATATAGTAAGGCAAACAATAAAAATGTTCGCGGGACATCAGACGAAGTCCGACGGATGTTTCAGGAATACCCATGGCCTGGGAATATTCGGGAGCTCGAGAACCTTATTGAAGGTTCGGTGATCCTTTGCAGGACAGAAGTGATTAACAAATGGGATCTTCCCAACCCAGCTCGATTTTCTTCAACACATATTCAGCCACTCGACGGTAAACCTCTTAAAAAAATGATTGAAGATCCGGAACGACAACATATCATTTCAGCGTTGAACGAATACGGGTGGAACCGTAACAAAGCCGCTGCGGCATTAGGGATTAATCGGACCACTCTTTACAACAAAATGAAAAAATATGGAATTTCTTTACCTTCTCAAGGAAGGAATTTATAACGATGTCTTCCAAAAATCCTGAAAATATCCATATTGAAGAATTCATTGATAAACAAAAATGGACAGAACTTTTAAAACGCTTTGCGGATGTCCTGCGAATCAACGTTCTTCTGACCAACCCGCAAGGACGCATCTTAGCAACGCCCAGCGGTGAAGGGGATCTTCCTCAAGAACGATACGGTGGCGAATTTCTAACAACATCTTTCAAGTTGGATTTTTCTGGACAGAATTCCAGCTTTCTCAAAAATTTTCAACCTTATGACTCCTACTTGGAAATCAAAGATTTTTTTGATTTATATGTTTTTACGATACCCTGCAAAATGGAAAATGAAATCATTGCCTACTTACTGGTCGGTCCCGTGATCCTCAATAAACGTCAAGACAGTGAAGTCTACTTAAAGACGGCTAACCAATTCTCAGTCGATTTACCTCATCTTTCAGAAAAAATTCATGAACTTCGGATCGTTTCCTTCATTGCAATCAAAACCATATTAGATTTGCTTGCAGAGGTTATTAAAGATTTGCTTCAATTGGGTGTTGAGAAGAAACGACTTCATGAAAAACGTTTCCAGAAAGAAATTTTATCCAAAGAAATGGCGGAAACAGCCCAAGACTTGTACACCACAATCCATTTGGATGAATTGCTTATCACAGCTCTCGACATTGCATCACAGCTGACAGGGGCTGAATATGGGTCAATTATGCTTCTCGATGAACTGCAGCAAGAATTGAGCATCAAGGTGTCCAAAGGAATGGAAAAATCGATTTCCCAAAATGTCAAAATCAAAATAGGAGAGAGGATTGCCGGACTGGCAGCGCAAGAGAACCGAACGTTCATCTTGTCTAAAGAACCCTCAGAAGAACGTCTCAAAAAGTATTTTGAGAAACCAGAGATCCAGCAAGCCATTGTGATGCCGCTTTCAACAGAAGGGCGAGTTGTAGGCGTTCTCAACTTACACACTAAAAAAGAAAATCAAAATCTCGAAGCCAACTTACATCATCTCAAACATATTTCTGAACTCGTCTCGACCGCAATCCATAATATTTAATTCTCATCCTAATAATATAATAAACTCAATATGATTTTACAAATGCTCAAAAGTTCACTATAGTTATTTTGAGCATTTGCTAATAAATAATACCTATTTGTATTGAGCAAAAATGAAAAAAGGGCGACCTAAAAAAATAAGATATATTCAAAACATGCCACCGGTGACTCAATTTAGCCCCCGAGGCCGACCCGGGAGACCCGACGAAATCGAAATAGGCCTAGACCACTTCGAGGCTATCAAGCTCGCGGACCACCAAAACTTCAATCAGGACGAAGCCGCCATTGCCATGAAAATCTCAAGGGCAAGCTTTGGGCGAATCCTTAGAGAGGGTCGAGCCCGAATTGCTGATGCCATTGTTAACGGGAAAACCATTAGAATCCGCATGGGTGATACCCAAGTCGGCATCAAAAAACCAGAATGGAAAGGCCTAATCAAACCCGCATCTAGCGAAGCCCTAGAATTTGAAATCAAATAGCAAAACGAAGAACCCCCAGGAAGCGAATAAAGCGCAAATAATCGATGACAAAGCAATGCAACTTTTGGAAAAATGAAATTCCATCAACTTCCTATAATGAATGTTATGTAAAGTACGCGATCTTGGAATTAACCCAATCCTGCTTCTTATGGCTTTTCTACTATTGGCTTCTTATTGGGTCAACTTAAACGAGGCCACATCGGGGCTTTTCTGCGTTGGTGTCATGGTTTCCATCGTGCTGGTATCAATCTCAATCAAAACATAATTTTGATCTGCAGGACCTGAGAAATAATTACGCAACATAGGGATATTCTCCCAAACAATTTCTTTTTTCTCAAAATCATCACTGACTTTGCCATTTCCAGAAACACGGCAAAACGACATCTTCCGATCAATAAAACACATCTCCACCTTAGGGTTCTTTTTGATCTGCTCAATGGTTCGCGAATGCGACAACACAGCTAGCAAAAGCTGGCCCTCATCAGATAAATACGGCATCATTGGACGAACATGCGGCTGATCATTTTCAATTGTTGCCAAACAACCATAACCGGCATCTTTAATCAAATCAATGATCCAATTTTTTCTCACTTCATCTTTAGCATCCATCAAATTTTCTCCTTGCCTTATTTATCATAATTTTAAATTGATGATTTCTCAACGAATTTCGCGGTTCCCAAATGATTTTTATTACGCAACGCAATCACTTCCGCTGAAATCGATATCGCAATTTCTTCTGGAGTTTGAGCTCCAACATCAACGCCCGCGGGAATTTTGATCCGCCTAAACAATTTTCTAGAAATTCCTTGTTCTTTCAATCGATTAAAAAATTTGATTCGTTTGGCCTTACTAGAAATGACTCCGATGTAAGTTGCTGAAGAATTGATAGCAACTTTTAAACATTCAAAATCAAACTCATTGCCTTGGGTCACAACCATAATATAAGTATTTTGATCCATGGCGAGTTGAGCTAACTTATCTGCGTGATGCCCCACAATGATTTGGTCCACATGGGGAAAACGTTTTTTATTGGCAAATTCTTTACGGTTATCAATAATGACGACCTTAAACCCCAATAATTTCATCAAAAACGACAAGGGCAGAGCAATATGCCCTGCCCCACAAATGACAAACTCCTGTTTTCCCATAAAAGGCTCAATGAAAACCTTGATCTGTCCCCCACAAACCGACTCCCCTTCTCGCCCAAAATAATTATAAATCACCGTTCTGGGTTGGCCTGCCTTGATCGCCTCAAGGCAGGCCGCTGTCGCCGCTTTTTCGTTACGCCCCCCTCCGATGGTTCCCTCCAGCGAGCCATCTGCGAAAACCACCATTTTGGCGCCAGCTTTTCGAGGCGTTCCTTTCACAGTAGAATCCACCACCGTGGCAAAGGCATAGCTTTGCCCTCGACGGGCCGCTTCATAGGCTTTTTTAATAACAGGATCCATCTTTTCCTAAATTTTCTTCTATTCCTTCACGTAAGCCTTAATAATTTTTTGTTCTTGAACAGGACGATCCCCAGGAGCGACATCAACATTTTCAATCTTCTCAACGACATCATACCCAGTAACAACTTCTCCAAAAATGGTGTGCTTCATATTCAACCAAGGAGTTGGGACAGTCGTAATAAAAAATTGGCTACCATTCGTGCCAGGTCCCGCATTGGCCATGGCCAAAAGTCCCTTACGATCAAATTTAACATTGGGCTTCACTTCATCTTCAAATTTCCCCCCCCAAAGGCTTTCTCCCCCACGGCCTGTTCCCGTTGGATCCCCCCCCTGAATCATAAAATCTTTAATGACCCGATGAAAAATGATCCCGTTATAATACCCCTTCTTCACGAGACCAACAAAGTTTTCACATGTTTTGGGAGCCACATCAGAAAAAAGCTTAATCTCGACATTCCCTTGATTTGTTTCTAGAACGACTGTCATTTCTCCTCCTTGTTGAGCATTTACAAACGGTGAAAGAACCAATCCTAAAGAAGCCACTAAAAAAATCATAACAGCAAGACGTTTCAACATATCAAACCCTCCCTTATGATTGAGAATTTGGATTATCTGGTTCGGCTTTCGTCTCTTTTGCCTCTTCCGGAGCAGGAGCCTGTGGTGCTGGTGCTTGCTCTGGAGAAAATGTCAATTCCGACGGTGCTTCCAGTTTATTGACTTCCGGTTCACTCGTCAAAACTTTTTCTTTAATTTCTTCTAGATTTTGATCCGAAGCTTGGGCTTGAGCCTCAACACTTCCTTCAATCGGATTCTCCGGTGAAGGCTCTTTTTCAGACAGACGCTTGACCAGATCTGCGATCTTTTCATTCTTCGTCTGAATCATCGCTTCATACTCTTGAATTTTCGTAGTCATCTGAACCACTCGCTGTTGCTCTTCCTGAATTGCAAGTCTAGCCGCTACCAACTCTTCTTCTTTGAGTAAAATTTGTTTTTCACCAGCTTTGATTTTCTCTTCCAATTGGGAGATTCGTTTTATTAATAATTGCGACTCCATCTGGGATTGACTCATTTTTCTTTCAAAATCTCGGCACTGCTCTTTCATATCCTTAACTTGTTTTTCAAGATCATCTTTGACGATATTAAAATCCTTATGAATTTTAAGCTCATGCTTCAGTGTTTTCTCCGTCTTCTCAAAAAGGATGTTCTTCTCAGAAAAAAGACTTTGTAATTCCTGATACTTTTCTTGCAAATTTTTGTGTTGGAGTTGCAAATCATCATAACGAAGTGACCACTCTGTCACGGCATGGGCATCAACAAGCTGAGCCCCTGAGGACGCTGCGCCTGAAACGGCTTTGGGATGAACGACCTGAGGGTCCAATCCAACGCGGGATAAAAACTCCTTTGGAGATTCTTCTTTAGGTTTTTCAACCTGAGACTTCTGATGCATTTTTTTAATTTTAACTTCTTTGGTCTTTTCTTGGGCCATTAAAAAAACAATGGCTAATAAACCCAAAATAACAATCAGTAATCCCAAATAAAAAGCAATCACATCACCCTCTCAAAGTCTTTGACAGATCCGTTGACAGAAAAAATCCTCAAAATATAATGAATCTATGTTCACGTGCATCCTCTTA
>JANLHA010000394.1 GCA_024653845.1 Candidatus Omnitrophota bacterium
TTATATCGTTCCTGACTTTGTGCACATTCTACAAAATGGAAAAATTGTCCGTTCCGCTGGGAAAGAATTAGCACTCCAGGTCGAAGAGAAAGGCTATGATTGGATCCAATGAAGCCTTCCATACCATGGAATATTCAGATAAGGCTTCATTCCCCGACGTTAATCGGAGGGCAGTGATGACAACGACTATGGAAAATAAAATTTCTTTTATTCAGGATTTGGAGCGTTCCATTCAAGAGCTCTCACAAAAAAGTCCATCATGGATCAATGACCTTCGCCAGGAAGCCTTGAGTTTTATCAATGAAAACGGATTCCCGACGACCAAAGATGAAGAGTGGAAATACACCAATGTTAGCCCCATCCTGAGTCGACAATATCGTCTTGCCAGTAGTTTTAAAGCGAAAGCTTCTTCTCAAACTGAGGCTTATCGTGGCATCGATGCTATTACACTCACTTTTATGAATGGTGTATTCTCACCAGAATGCTCAAATCTTAAAAATATTCCCGCGGGAGTTCAAATTTCAACTCTCAGCGAAGCTTTGAAAAACCCACAAGATGAAAAGTTCTTACAAGAAAAATTAAGCCGATATTCTTTCAATGCTTTCTCCAGTTTTGCGGCCTTGAATCAGCTGCTTTTAGAAGACGGCATTTATATCAAGATTGCCGAGAAAGCGATCGTCACCCCGCTAATCCAAATTATCAACATGACTGATCCAGGAGCAGAAAACCTCCTAACATCACCTCGAACATTCATTCATTTAGGAAAATTGAGTGAAGCGACCATTTTCGAAACCCATCTTTCCGTAGCGGACGGCGTTTATTTCACCAACGCTTTGACGGATATCATTCTTGAAGAAAATGCTACCATTCATTACTGTAACGCCCAAAATGAAAATCATCAGGCATATCACATTGGGACCACACGCGTTTGGCAGGAAAGGAATTCTAATTTCAATGGTTTCATTTTGTCGACCGGTGGGTTAATCATTCGCAATGACCTCGATGTCATCCTCAATGGCGAAGGATGCAACTCAGGATTGAATGGATTATATACCCCTCAAGACAAACAGCTCATCGATAATCACACGTTTGTGGATCATCGTTTTCCCAATTGTGTCAGCAACCAACTTTACAAGGGACTTTTACAAGGCGAATCTCATGCAGTTTTCAATGGAAAAATTTGTGTTCGTTCGATTGCTCAACAAACCAATTCTTATCAGTTGAACAAAAATCTAATCCTGGGAACCGATTGTCGTGTTGATACCAAGCCACAATTGGAAATCTTTGCGGACGATGTCAAGTGCACCCATGGGGCAACGATTGGTCAGCTCAATCAAGAAGAAATCTTCTATTTACAAACTCGCGGAGTTCCCCGACGGAAAGCCACACGGATGTTAGCGCAAGGATTTGTTGATGAAATTGTTGAAACGGTCAAGAATGAAACGATTCAAAAACACTTGAGCCAATTTTTGAAACCGGTATTAGAAAAGCTATAGAGAGTCAGCGCTCAGTCGTAAAACCCGCTGGGGAATACCCATGTCCTTCAATATATCCAAAATCCGTCAAGACTTTCCCAACCTAGACGTAACGGTCCGGGGCAAGCCACTTGTTTATTTTGATAACGCCGCAACGACTTTTAAACCTTGGTCAGTTATCAA
>JANLHA010000395.1 GCA_024653845.1 Candidatus Omnitrophota bacterium
AACGGATCCACGCCTAAGGTGCGTGTGGCGACGATCTGCTCGGTGACATTCATCGTTCCCAAATCCGCAGCAATACGGGCACCCGCTTTCCCAGAAAAAACCAAGGCCGTAAAAACAGGACTCAATTCCCGCACCAACGAAAGCGCGACCAGTTGCGCCATGTATTCTTTGGCTCCAAAACGCACCATCATCACATAGCCTTGCAGCGCCAAGACCATTCCCGACGCTAAAGAGGTCAAGACAATGATCGTCACCGACTGGATCCCTTGTTCGTAAACCTGCTGCATCACTTCCTTCATGCGGACTTTGCCCTGAAAAATCAGGACGACAATGTCCTTGAGAAAAAAAAGGGCATGCCCGGTATTGGTGATGAAACTCTGAATGTGATAAAAAATGGAGCGCATAACTATAGATCAGCGGTCACTTGCTGACATCATCTTTCTTGTTCAACCAAATTTTCTCCAACTCCGCATTGATTTGATCTTGGGTGGTCCGAGAAAGATTTTTTGTCGTGCCGGATTTCCCTGAAGCGGCACCGCCGGACTTTTCTCCCTTTTCTAAAAAATTCTGGACTTCTAAAATCTGTGCGCCTAACCCTTTGACAAAATATTGAATCTCACGGTCATTGGTGACAACCACAATCGATTTTTTATTCTCCGACTCCGCCACCATCCTCTTGATCACATCGTCAGCCGATTCATCATAAGAAAACAGAACTTTGACTGACGAAGATTGATATTGAGGATACCCGCCAACAGACACGTGCCCGTCGAAAACAACTGTGGCTTGATTTCTTAGACTTCCCTGCGGATGATAAGTTTCTAACCATCGGATCAGATACAAGCGGCTTGATTGGATGTCCATATCCGCAAGCGGCGCCGTCTGCTTGATCACATTGTATCCATCCAGGATAAAATGCAATGACATCTAACCCGTTTCCGTCGTAGATGACAATTGTTTCTGGTCGTGATAAGAATTTTTGGTCACAAAATAAATCACACCACCCGCAAGACCAACCAAGACCATGAATAAAAAGTTAACCAAACTGATACTCACCGAAACGCCGGTCTCCACACCGACCTTGGCAAAAAGGTAAGCCGCGCCGGCTTCTCTCACACCCAATCCTCCAATCGACGGAAGAGATGACGCCACACAAATCATGGGAACAAAGATCAAAAGGTGCCCCAACGCAATTTCTTGATGCAGCGCCCTCGCCACACAATAGAAACTGATCGCCAAGCCTACCTGACAAATCATGGAAATCCCAACCACTTGAACAAGAGCCAACGGATTATCTTTTAACATCATAATGTCATAGTGCATCTGCATCAATGCCTTTTTCAGACGTGGAAAAGCACTGAAAATCCAGCAGCATGCCGAATAAACTTTTTGATTAAATAAAACAATCCCGACGAGACAAGAACCAACGGCCATGGCGATGATCGCCGTGATAATCGTAGGATGGTTCACCAATTTCCAGCCAAAAAGAAAAGCAATGATGGCGGTTAAAACAATCCCGACAAATCCACTCAATCGATCTAGCAAAACCGTTGCCACTATTTTGGGACGCTCTGAGTTGTAACGGCACAACCCGATGATTTTGATCAAATCTCCACCGATTGCACTCGGTAAAAATAAATTTCCAAAAAGCCCGACAAAAAAATAACGAGTGATCACTCGACCAGGAATTCGCAACTGTAAAGCACGAATCAAAATGGTCCAGCGCGCCAGGAGCAAAAAATTAAGAATGACAAAAACCCCGAAGGCATATCCCACGAACGAGAAGTCCGCGCCTTGCAAGGTGACGGCAGTTTTTTCAAAATCGACTTTTCGAAAAAGATACGCCAAAAGGAGAACACTCAATCCCAGACGAAGAAAAAAAGAAAAAATATTTTTGGCTTTGGAATCTTGGCTCATGAGTTTCCCATGCAGGCTTTATATCCTTCTTCTGCGATGTAAGAACTTCTCACCAAAGGTCCGCTCATCACATGCTTGAATCCAAGCTCTAATCCAATCCGTTTATATTCTTGAAATGTTTCTGGCGTGACAAACTGTACAACCGGCAAATGGCGACGGAGTTCTGTGGGGGCCAAATACTGGCCCACGGTCAAAATCTCACATCCCGCAATTCGCAAATCTTTCATCGTCTCTGTGATTTCATCCCATGTCTCTCCCAAACCCGCCATGAGGCTCGACTTGATAAAGATATGAGGCCCCATCGATTTTAGATTCTTCAGAACATCGAGGGAACGGTCATAATCGGCCTGCGGTCTTATCTTCGGAGAAAGACGACGAACTGTCTCAATGTTATGACTGATCACTTCTGGTTTAGCCTCAACGACTTTACGTAAACTCTCGATCTTGTTCGAGAAATCGGGAATGAGGATTTCAATTTTTGTCTGCGGCATGATCTTGCGAATTTCTGCGATCGTCTGAAAAAAATGTTCAGCGCCTTCATCTGGCATATCATCTCGAGCCACGGATGTGATAACCACATATCGCAAATTCAATTCTCTGACCGCTAACGCCACATTGTGAGGCTCGTCAACGTCGACTTCTGTCGGTTTCCCGGCTTTCACTGCACAAAAACGACAAGCGCGAGTACAAATCTCGCCAAGAATCATGAATGTTGCTACCCCTTGCCCCCAACACTTTCCCATGTTGGGACACAAGGCACTTTCACAAACGGTATGAAGCTGCGAAGAACGAAAAAGATTTTTCATGTCTCCAATCTTTTTCATATTCGGAATATTTTGCTGAAACCACGACGGCAATCGCTTTACAGCAGTAGAGTTGTCATCAAGCGTTGGCATTTTTTTCACTGGCCTTCTTAGAGTTTGAAATATTTTGAGAAGAACTTTCTTGAGGGTTCTTTTGGATATCTTCCAACATTTTCAGATGTTTCTGAACTTCTTTTTTCTGCCGTAATCCCACATAATCAACAATCAATTTCCCGAAAAGATGATCAGATTCATGAAGAAAAACACGGGCCATCAGGTCGGAAAACTCCCGCTGCACAATCGTGTTTTCTTCATCCATATATTTGACCAAAATTTTTTTAGGCCTTTTGATTTTAACCGTCACACCAGGAATGCTCAGGCATCCTTCTTCAAGCACCGTTGAGCCATGTTGTTCAACCACCTGCGGATTGATCACTGCCATGGGCCCTTGTCCTATATCGGCGACAAAAATTTGTTGATTGATGCCCACTTGAGGAGCGGCCAAACCAACGCCTTTGTGTGCGTACATGGCTGTGATCATGGATTGGATCAAAAGACGTTCACCAGGACCTACAGCTTTGACCTTCTGGGATTTGCGTCGAAGACAGGGATCGGGATACGTTCGGACTTTGAGTTGAGGTAAGGGCATGAATTGATTTTGCGTTTTAAGGTTTAGATAGCGATGTTTGAGCAACCCATTCGCTCA
>JANLHA010000003.1 GCA_024653845.1 Candidatus Omnitrophota bacterium
TACCGTTTGCGCCTTTCTCGTCTTTGTCACGGTCATCTCATTCTTTACATCTTTAACCCCTTTTTGACAAGACATTGCTTTCCGACAGGTAAGCTATAAGTTTGACAAGACATTGCTTCCTAATTTCCCGAAGAAATTAGTAACTAGTGTCTGAACGAAAACCCCCCTTGCGCGAGCGAGGCCACCGTAAAATGAATGACATTCAAATAATATACGGCCATCAAAACGACCTTGAACTACTAATGCTTATCAAAAATGCCTATTATCCCAAATTTTAAGAACACTTATCCATTTTGCTTAAAGTGCAGTCGAATTCGATAAGTGAAAAGCGTTTAAGCGGCCTTTTTCAGCCGCTTTAGCTCCTTCTCTTGAATCATTTTCCCGAGTATCTGAATATTCCGTGCCAATACTGCAAGGGCAACGTATCTCTTAAACCCAAATATGCCGTGATCTAAACAACGGTCGAGACCATGGTTTTCTAAGGCATTGATTGCAGACTCAACCGCCGCATGCTTGTGTCTTGCACGAACAAACTCTTCGGACTGTTCAATCTCTTTGGCTTTCTCCGATAGTCTCCCCTTTCTGGGTAGTACCACATGATCAAGAAGCTTAATGAGCTCTTCCTGGTTCTTTGGACTATGAAAACCCTTATCAAAGCTGCATCCGGAAAATTGGGGAAACCTGCGCTTGACTTCACGAATAATCTCAACGGCGATTTTATCATCGGTCTCTTTTTCCATCACCCGATGGTGTAGAATAAAACCATGCTGATCTTCAATAACGCATACCCTCAAGCCAAGCTCTTGAGGCACGCCGGCCTTTCCTTTGGATATCCATTCGGTATGCTCTTCAAAAATGGAAAAGACTTTCTCGTCATGTGGGATTTTCTCCCCTGCGACAATCCTTCTTCGAATCTGGTCGATCTGACGTTCCGCATGTCCCATGAACCTTTCGATCAACATGATATTGACCACGTTGCCGATACCCATATCATTAATGATTCCAATAGATTGGCGAACACGCTGAAGATATCCTTCACATAGCTCCATGTAGGCTACGTAGGCGCCAACAATCAACCGCCCTTGTTGGGCCTTTTTCTCTTCGTCCTTGGAACTGATCCTTTTAAGTCTTTGAACATAATTGAAATGTTTTTTGATCTTCTCTAAATGATGCTGGCTTTGACGCCATTCGGTAAGTCCAAGAATTTCAAACTCTCCTGCCGTCAGGGTGATCACCTTGCGCATAGCATCAAGCAGCAGATTGATATCGGTCGGAAAATGAACATCGGTCTCAACAACGAATGAATCGCATCGGCCGGATATACCGTCTTGATCGGTCTTTCTTAAGAATTTGTAACCGGCCCGGATTACCACTTGATTGATTCGGTCCAAAAGCTCCGGCGTCATCAGACAGACATTATCTTTTATCGCCTGAAGACTGTATCGCTGATGGAACTCGAAAATGCTATGGCCTAAAAACTCACGGATTATCTTATGGTTGTTTGCAGAATCATGTACCTTGTCATAGTCCCAGTTACAAATAAGCCGCAGGGTTCCCAAAACAAAAATCTTCCATAAATCCATGCCCGGCCGGCCGTTTTTTGGATCAACCTCCTTAGGTACGATTTCCTTTAAAATTTCAAAAACCGCACTGTGAATGTCACGGTTTTGATAAATGAACTTTAGTCCCAATAAAAGCTCTGGAATTTCATCCCGGCTTTGCAGATCAATTTCGATTTTGGAGATATCGACCTGACCAATTTTGAGTTGCATTTCCATGACTTTTCTCATAGCATTTTCTCCGCGAAGATTTTCTGTGGTTGACTTCTGAATCCGAACAGCTCAATTTGCAAATCCTTGACAATCAAGGGATTATATCGGATAAGTAGTTATAATGCAAGCATTAAAAGCTTTTCCACAGAAAATCTTCGATTCGAAAAATGCTACCAGATCCCGCTCCAAAGGGCGTTTTCCATTTTCCGTTCAGACACTAATTAAAAAAACACTCAGGATTGAGATAAACAAGGTATAAGTTTGTCGAGCCTTAAATCTTTTCATAACCGTTCCTCCTTTTCTGCTCAATGATGAGCAATCTTTTTGCTCTATTTCTTGCATCTTTAGATCTTCTTCGCAGATCTTGTTGTTTTTCCCACCATAGAGAAAAGAATCCTTTTCTAAT
Source organism: Candidatus Omnitrophota bacterium (assembly GCA_024653845.1). Taxonomy (GTDB): domain Bacteria; phylum Omnitrophota; class Gorgyraeia; order Zapsychrales; family JANLHA01; genus JANLHA01. Next base: position 2,179 of record JANLHA010000003.1, read on the forward strand.
ATCTGAATTAGCCGACCCTCGATTAAATCTCCTCCATCCCCGCCGGATGAAAAATGGTGTGGAACATCCTTTCACAGGGTATTTTCAGAAGGT
>JANLHA010000004.1 GCA_024653845.1 Candidatus Omnitrophota bacterium
CGCGGTTCTCTCGTCTTGATGATCCCGATGATTTTTATGGCTTGGAAATCCATGGTTCCGATCTATATCATTGTTTTTCTGGTTTTTTGCTGCAGTCGATTTTATGTTCCTGCCAAGATGTCGATCATTCCTGACTTGGTGACCAAAGAAAATCTTTTGATGGCCAATTCCTTGATGACCACAACGGGAATGATTGCGTTTGTTTTAGGATGCGCACTCGGCGGTTTTTGGGTGGACAAGTGGGGCGCTTGGGGCGGATTCATGGGTGATGCGGCAACGTTTTTTATTTCTGCTCTTTTGATTGTTTCGATTGGCCGCGATTTTCGAATGGTTCTGAATCATCGCCGGATTTTGGCAGGTGGTAAAGAGTTTTTGAAAATTGAAACTTCGCTTTTAAAAGAAATCAGGGAAGGGCTGCGCTATCTTGTTGATCGACGAGAAATTAGATTTGTTGTAGCCATGCTTTTTATTCTTCTTTCAGCGGCTGGTGCAGTATACGTGGTGATCATCATTTTTATTCAAAATGCTTTTCAAAGTGTGACCAGAGACTTAGGTATTCTTGCGGTAGCGTTAGGTCTGGGCCTTTTTGTTGGAGCGATTGTTTATGGAAAATGGGGCAAGAAAATTTCATGTGATAAGACAATTTTTATTTGTCTGATTGCCGGTGGGATCATGATGACAGCATTCACGCTAGGAGTCTCGCAGAGGCCTCATATTGGTGCTGCGATTTTTTTGGCGGGAATGATGGGATTGGTGATCGGTCCTATTTTTATTGCAGCCAATACCATTGCCCAGGTGGTCAGTGAAGAGCACATGAGAGGAAAAGTTTTTAGTGCTCTCGAAATTGTGATCCATTTTGCTTTCCTGATTTCGATGCTGGCAAGCTCTTTGATGTCCAAATACATCGACGAAAAATGGATTTTGATCACGGTGGCTGGGATTTTTACGATTGTCGGTGTGGTTGGTTTTTTATGGTCGCTGAGAAGAGGACCCCTTGTCACCCTAAAATAAGGATGGCATACTTGATTGGGTGAATAAAATTTTAGAAGGAGTCATTTATGCGTTTTGCAGTATTTATCTCAGGTCGGGGTTCCAATTTAAAAGCCATCATTGAAGCTGTTCAAAAGGGACAGATCAAGGGGGAATTGGCTTTGGTTCTTTCGAGCAGCCCCAAAGCCGGCGGACTTAAATTTGCAGAAGAGGCCAGAATCAAGACCTTGATCGTTGATCCACACAACTACACCAATCCACAAAGTGTCGATCGGGACATTGTGATTCAACTGAAAGAAGCCAAGATTGATTTGATTGTTCTTGCGGGATATATGCGGCTTTTGACTCCATTTTTTGTGAAAACTTACCACCGCCAAATCATCAATGTCCACCCGTCATTGTTGCCTTCTTTTAAAGGCGTAAGCGGGATCAAAGATGCCTTTACCTACGGCGTCAAGGTCACGGGTGTGACGGTCCATTTCGTCGACGAGAAGATGGATAGTGGCCCCATCATTTTGCAGAAAGCCATCTCGGTTTCTGAAAACGAAACCTTAGAGTCTCTCGGCGAGAAAATCCATAAAGTCGAACACGAGATCTATCCTAAAGCGATTGAGTTGTTCGTTGAAGGAAAACTTAAGGTGCGGGGGCGGAAGGTCCAGATTCTTCCATAGATGGGTTTGTTAAGTCCTCTTTTCGTAATTGCTGGATTGCATTCTTTTCCAAATCATTCAATTCCACAGCCTGATAATCAGTAAAATCATAGGCATCGAATGTTTCGACGATCGTCTTGATGATTTGTTCTTGAGGGGGTGTGGGAGCTTTTTCTGTTTCGGCGTATTGATAGTTGAGCCGAACGCGATATTCAATTTGTTTGGCAATGAATTCTGGCCAGGTGATATCTCTTACCTGAAGATGTGTTCCCCGATGGTCTCCGATGATTTTAGGATCCCCTTGTGGATAATCGCTGATCATGCGCTTGACATATTCAATGGCAAAATAAGGGTCGATGTTGACGCGTTTGAAGTCTTCAAAACGCAAGAATGTCTGCGTCTCAATTCCGGTTACAATATCTGCAATCACAATCACAAAAAATTCGGGGACCTTGCTTGTTTTGATATGAGCATGGACCAAACGTTCATGCGAGAGATCGCCCTCGACGGTGGGTTGTTCAACGTCACCGGGAACTTTTTCGACATATTGTTTGGAATCCTCAAGATATTCCACCTCGGAATAGGCGCGCCCTAAGGCATTCAGGACGCCTCTCTGCACAGATTGATATTTTTCGGAGAAGCTGACGCTGTAGCCGGTGTCTTGCGGATATTTACGGCCTGACGCAATATCGTATTTGACTTCAAAAGTCCCATTCTTAGGTTCGCATTTGAGGAAATTGATGTTGGGTTGTTCAATCGCTTTCACTTCGCCTGGTGGCTGTTTTTTCTGAGACTTGAAGTCCATGATTTTTTCTTGAATGGGAATATAAATCCACAACGTATCCTCGAGAGGAAAGAGGACTGTTGCAAGCCCCATTTCTTCTTGGGCGATTTTGACGAATTTTTGATTGGCTTCGGTGAACGACTTAGCGGGCGTAGGTGAGCGGAAACAGGCGCAGGCCAGCAATGAAATTGAGACGAGAAAGAAGATGTGTCGTACGCGTAACAACATAGTTTTATGAGATGGTTGGTAATGGTCGTGAGGCAGGACGCAGGCCAAATTTCTGGAAGATCGCTTCGATTTCATCGTATTCTAATTCTTGTTTCTTCAGAAGTTCTTGGGCAAAATATTCCAGAAGTTCTTGATGGGCCGCCAAAACCTCTCGCACGTCTTTCATGCATGTTTGCAAAATATCTTGCACATCTGCGTCGAGGGTCTCTTTGGTCTTTTCGGAAATCAAGATGCCATTGTGACTCATGGCATGAAAATCGCCAATCATTCCGGATTTTCCCATTCCGTACTGCCAAGCCATGGCATGAGCAATCCGCATGGCGGTATCAAAATCGCTCCCTCGTCCACCACCGACACCGCTGCTCGTCGAGCCAAACTTGATTTGTTCAGCAATATAGCTGGCCACACAAACTTTGATGTTGGCTAAAAGCAATTCTTTGTTTGAAGAATAAAGCTCTTCTGTCGGGCGTTGGAAAACAAACCCTAAACTTCCTTTGCGCGGGATGATGGTCGCCTTGATGACATCGTTGGTTGGATGGGTCAGATAAGCAATCACCGCGTGACCCGCTTCATGATAAGCGGTCCAAATTTTTTCTTTTTCGGTTAAGACGATATTGGCTTTAAGCCCGAAGGTGACACGGTCATATGCTTCGGACAAGTCTTTCATCGTGATCACGGTGCGTTTTTCGCGCAGGGCAATCAACCCAGCTTCGCGAATCATGCTGTCGATGTCCGATGGAGAAAAACCCAAAGTTTTGCGAGCCAGAACATCGGTTTTGATTGAACCGTCCACTTCTACCCGTGAGGTATAAAAATCAAAAAGTTTTATACGTTCATCGAGATTGGGTTTGGTGACGTGAATTTTGCGATCGAATCGTCCCGCCCGAGTGATCGCCGGATCGAGTTCATCTTCCGGGACGTTGGTTGCGGCAATAACGACAATATTGTTTTCTTGTTGGCGCAATCCGTCGAGCTCAGTTAAAAATTGATTGATGGTCGCGTTATGGCTGATATTTCCACCAAATCCATGATCGGCCATCCGAGGTCGAGCAAATGAGTCAATTTCATCGATAAAAATCAGGCAGCCGCCTTCGAGTTCCGCCATGCCTCGAGCTTGTTTGAAAAGGGATTTCATTCGAGCGGCACCTTGCCCGACGAAAATTCCAACAAATTCGCTACCCACCGCCGAAATCATCGGCAACCCGCACTCGGTCGCAATGGCTTTAGCCAGATATGTTTTTCCGCAACCCGGAGGCCCAATCATCAAAGTTCCCTTGACGATTTTGCCACCGATCACTTTTAAGAGAGACCGATCTTTAAGGAGTTTAACGATTTCCCAAGCCTCTTGTTTGGCCGCATCCATACCGATCACTTCATCCCACTTCACGTTGGCTTTGGCGCGGGTGACTTGCTCTTTGGTCAGGCGTCCAATGCCGCCGCCTTGCATCAAATAGTACTGCATTCCAATGAAAAGCGGAATTTGGATGAACATCGAAAAAATGTAGACGAGCAAAAAGAGTCCCATTTGCGCCAAAGAGGCTCTGCGCATGTAGGATTCCATGCCCATGAAATTATCTAAAGCAAAATAGAGGAAGAGCGCTGCAGAAATGAAAACGAAAGCGAAGAGTGCGCCGACAATCAAAAAAAGCCAATGGATTTTGATCCAAACAATGATTCTTTTCATAATTTTTTTAGGATAAGCAAGCCTAACATAGTCACAAAAGGAAGTATAGCATAAAAATCAATATGTTGAGGGAGGAGGGGCTAAAATAGGCGGGGTGAAGTCCTTGACTTTAAAAATAATCTATGATAATGTGTCCCTACTTTGGTACCAAGAAAAATGAAAAATTTCGGTGGAAAGAGTTTTGGTGAATCAGGTTAAAGAAGAATCGAAGGAGCAAAAGAGAAAAGCTATGTCAACGATCAAGAAAGTCAAAGCACGACAAATTTTGGATTCCCGTGGGAACCCTACGGTCGAAGTGGATATCACCTTGGATTCAGGAGCTTTTGGACGAGCCGCGGTTCCTTCAGGAGCCTCAACAGGTGAGCATGAAGCGATTGAATTGCGCGACGGAGACAAATCTCGTTATTTAGGAAAAGCGGTTACCAAGGCCGTCAATAATGTGAATACGATTATTGCTCAGGCCATCCTCGGCAAAGAGGCCGATTTTTATAAAATTGATAAAATCATGATTGATCTTGATGGCACGCCCAATAAAGGCAAAATTGGCGCCAATGCCATTTTAGGTGTTTCGATGGCTGTGGCCAAAGCGGCTGCCGTCGATGCAGGTCAACCATTGTATCGTTATTTGGGTGGCAGCGATGCCAACATTTTGCCCGTACCTTTGATGAACATTCTTAATGGCGGTAAGCATGCGGATAACAATCTGGATGTTCAAGAATTCATGATTGCCCCCATCGGCGCGCCAACGTTTTCAGAAGCGTTGCGTATGGCTACGGAAGTTTTTCATGCTTTAAAAACGATTCTTCACTCGAAAGGGCTTTCCACCTCCGTCGGAGATGAAGGTGGTTTTGCTCCAAGTTTGAAAAGCAATGAAGAAGCCTTGGTCTTGATTATGGAAGCGATTGAAAAGGCCGGATACAAACCCGAAAAAGATGTTTTTATCGCTTTGGATGCCGCCTCGTCGGAATTTTACAAAGATGGCAAATACCGTTATAATGGAAAAGACATCACGGCGGAAGAACTGATTGAAGTTTACGCGCAGATGATGAAGCAATATCCGGTCATTTCGATCGAAGATGGTTTGGATCAAAACGATTGGAACGGATGGAAGAAGTTGACAGAAAAGTTGGGCGGCAACATTCAGCTCGTCGGTGATGATCTTTTTGTGACTAATGTCAAGCGTTTGCAAGAAGGGATCAAGCGCGGAGTTGGAAATTCGATCCTTGTGAAAGTCAATCAGATTGGAAGCCTTTCTGAAACGTTGGATGCCATCAAGCTTGCAAAAGAAAATAAATATACCTCGATCATTTCTCATCGTTCTGGCGAAACCGAAGACACCACGATTGCGCATTTGGCGGTAGCGACGGGTGTTGGCCAAATTAAAACGGGTTCGTTGTCGAGAACTGACCGTTTGGCGAAGTACAATGAGCTTTTGCGTATTGAAGAAGAGTTGGGTAGCAGCGCCGTTTACGCCGGCAAGTTGTGGGGAAAGATCTGGTAATCATTTCACCCGACGACGGCACTGTGGTTACGTGCAAAGCCGGGTAAGGTTGGGTGAAAGGTATGTTTAAGAACGCATTGTGGTTATTTGTCGTTTCTTCTGTTCTTTTAGTGATGTTTTTGCCTTCTTATACCAAGCTTCAAGATCTGCGCCAAGCGAATACGGATTATGAGAGGAAGTTGAAGGAACTGACGGCTGAGCGATCGAAGTTGCTGGCAGAGAAAAAGCGGTTGGAAGAAGATCCTATATATTTAGAGAAGGTCGCGCGTGAGCGAATGGGATTGATTCGAGAAGGCGAAGTCGTTTATAAGATCACTCCTTTGCAGAAGATTAGTGAAGGAGGAACAAAACCGGTGAATAAGCAGCAATAAAAATTGCCGCGGGGTGGAGCAGCCCGGTAGCTCGTCAGGCTCAGCAATGGGCGTCCAGGTTGGAAACAATCTGGAAGATCACCTGTCAAATTCGGGGAAGCCTAATAAGGTAATCCCGAGCCAAGCTCGCTGAAGATGTGGGCGAGAAGGTG
>JANLHA010000006.1 GCA_024653845.1 Candidatus Omnitrophota bacterium
CACGGAAAGCCTCGAGGGTCTCAGATTTTCCAGCACCTGTGTCACCAATCGAAAGGATAGTGACATCTTTCCCCCCTTTGAGAATGAGACGAATCAAAGCACCATGAAACGGCAAAATTCCTCGCTTCATCATGATGATATTATGAAGGGTCAAAACCATCTTCTTTAAATATCCGAAATAACCAAACTCATTGCGATTGGGGACCGCGCCCACAAGTATCCCATTGGCTTGATCATCATAGAATACCGTCGGGAATGAACCAAATGGCGCGAGAGCATCATCTGGAACGCCAAAAAGATAAATAGCATCAGGTTTTTTCTTCAAGTCTTCACCTTCTGCCATTTGAAAAAGATTACACAATGAATGTCCGAGCTCAGCAAATTTATTATGGAAATAAATCAAAATCACCAACGTTCCGACTTTCGCCGGATAACAAAGCCAATCATTCGGATCATACTTGATCAACTCTAGCGGATTGCGATCCACACGCTCAAATCGACCGGTGCGCTTGTTCATCGGGGGATTCAAAATGAGCGGAGGATAAAGCAACATCTGACGGATCATTCGTGTTTGATTCAATGGTTCATAAATCGGGGCAGGAAAAGGAATCTTTTTTGTCATGGCGATTGTCGAGACTTCCGCCCCTGCTGTGACTTGACGATAAATGCGCAAATATTTTCCAGTCACATTTTTCTGAATGTCGCGATACATTCCACGAATGAGATTGGTCAAATGCCCAATGGTCGAACTGAACGCCAAGTAAGGCTTATCATCCAACTCTCTCCCCGTCCAGTCGGAAATAACAAAACGGTCAAAACTGCGCCAATAGTTATAAAGGTATTCGATGAAATCGTTAAAAAGATGTGGATCTCGAAGGAAAATTTCGGAGCCAGGAGATGTCTGAGCAAGAGAAGCGGCTGGGGTCTTGGTCAAAGAGATCAAAACTTGGATCAACTTCTGAAGATCTTTGTCCTCGACAGGTTTTTTATCAAAAATATTCAAAAGAAAAGAATTTCTTTTGGAAAGTTTCTCAACGGCTCGTTTGAGAACTTCTTTAAAAAGATCACTTTTGAGAATGTCTTCGGCGGTTTCACAAACCTGATCACGCAATTGGATCAGGACTTTTTGTTCATAAATTTTGAATGAATCCATAATCCCCTCCACTCCTTTAAAAGCCCTTCCATAGACTTTATACCCATACGAAAATACCAGAGAAATGTCAAAAAAGCCACTATTTATTGAATAGAAAATTTTTAAAAAAATTCTGATTTATAAAGATTTTTGTTGTGCGGGCTCTTCTTCAAGACCTAGGAAAAGAGGCAACTGTTTGGCTGGACGAATATTAATGATCACCGGAACGAAACCATTAATAGGAATATTCTCAAGGGCTTCATAATCAAATTCAAATGGGGCACTCCATTGGATTCCCTCTCCACTGCGTTGAATATCAAATGACGATTGGGTCAAATCAATACCACCGACCTCTTGTTCACCAACACTAACCAAAATCGCTTCGTCAGAACGATCGGTTTCTCCTGGCTTGAGAAGATCTGCGGCTAATTCCGTCAACTGCTGGCTAGCCTGATCATCAATGATAGGAGCGCCATCAACAACGTGAGCAAAAATCTGGCGCTTTTCTGTGAGCTTTCTCTCAAGGCGTTCTTCGATGGTGAGGGCAACCTGTGGAGCAAGAGCAGTCATGACAACCTCAGCACTCTCAGGAACCTGAGGTTGTACAACTGCTTGTCGAGTTTCTTCACGAAATCGGCTCACCAATGTCATCACTTTCACTGGATGTGTCTGACCAATCCCGACAAGCCGATCACCATCATCGATATTCACCCAGGGACGGCTCAAGCGCACCAAAGTCGAAATGTGAAATGGCCGTCCAGGAAGTTGAAATAAATTCAACGAGGAACCCAACATCTGTGTTGTGCCAATCAATATAGAAGGATTCTGTCCTGAACGAAATTGATAAATCCCCTCAACCCGATCTTTGAGAGGAACATCACCGTATGTCCCCAGAGCAACTCCTTCACCATGTATTCGATTATACCGCTCAACCAAACGATCAATCTCTTCTATAAAATCGACAAGAACAACCACTTTGCCATCATTTCCTATTTCTTCGCGAACAATTTCGTCGAGGCGCTGTATTTTAGCCGACTCATCCATCAAATCCCGTCGACGTTTTTCAACCGCAAATTCTTTTCCGTTGAGCTGAAATGTTTGCCCTGTAGGATCATGAGGGATCCCAATGACTTCCTCTCCATCCACTTCTTCCAACATCAATCCCCGTTCGGTGCGTTCCCGAGAACGAGTGAACCGTCGGCCTTCCAATTCAATTTCATTATCCAAAACACCCAGAACCGTTTTCTGACCATCAGCATCAACAAATACCCACTCATCTTCTGAAACAACCAATCCTAAATCCACACTCGCTCGACGTTCAAATTCATAACGGGCAAAAAGATGATCTTTCACAGTGGCTTTGTCAGGTCTCGCATGAATTCTTTTCCACTCCACAAAATCTTGCTGCATTTGCCAAACAGCTTGATCATAAAGAGGAGTATATTCGACGTATTCTATGACTGTTTCAGGCTGAGGCAACTCTGGCAAAACCACCCGCCGACGCCAGCGGACTTTGATCGGATCCAAAGCTTCAAACAGCTGGTCACCATTCATAGCAGCTAATTCTCGTCGGGCCACATCCTTTTCTTTTCCTTCCGGCAAATATTGATTATGCCGCGTCCATAGCAAAACTTCAACGACATCTTCCGATTCATTCACCACAAGGCGGGCACTCACCGCAACCCGATACTTGGCAGGGATATCAAAAATCTTGGGCGCACGCGCGGTCTCCTCGCCGCCCTTCAAATTTTCAACCTCGTCAATGATATGCGCATCCGGTTTAAAAGCTACGACTTCATCAGGAAAATCTCGCACTGCTTCATAATTGGCAATAATAACCACATTTTTTGTTCCATCTTTAGCCAGCCGAGTCGCCTCCTCAATTTGCTGCTTGCGGTCCCCTTGTTCTGAATCCAAAACAATGATCTGTAAATCCAAATCCGTGCGACGCTTAAGCTCTTGGGCAACTTCATATTTAGCCTGGTTCGTCGTCGTGTAAAGAAGTCTTTTGACAGCATAATCACCTGTTGCACCATCACGAATGTTAAATACCGAGAGGGCCGCCATGATGGTCTTTCCTATCCGGGCTTCACTGGCGTGGAGAGCACTTTCGTATTTCGGATTTTCTAATGACTGCACGGCCTCCCAAACGCCAAATCGCTGAGCAGGAAGAAGGGGTTCCTCCCCAAACTCCGTTTGTTGACGGAATCCGCGAGGCTGAAAGGCCATGACTTGGTCATAATATTCAAGTGTATCTTGAACCAAACGCTGCCAAAAAGGATCAATATTTCTTCGTGTGGTTTCGATTTCTAATGCGGCCCTACCGGTTGTTGTCCCTCTTTCGATATCCGCGCGAATCAAGGGATAAAATTGATCTCGTAATAAACGGCGAAGAACCATTTCTCGTCGTCGGGCCCGCGCTGATCCAATGGCTTCCACAGCATGACGGACGACTCCTAAAACCTGACGGGCTTCTATTTTATGGGGTCCCTTCTGAATGCGGGCAATCAAATCACCAAAATGCTCTTTGAGGACACTTTCAACGTCAGCTTCTTCATAAAGGCCCGGATAAAGCTGGGCAATGACTTCTGAAATACCAGTGACATCGCCTTGCGAGATTTCCAGCAAAGAATTCATATTGATCCGTCGGAAAATCCTTTCTAGAGGACTTTCCGATGTCAATCGGATAATGTCATTTCGGACTTGCTCCATGGATCCAAATTCATCGAGCATTCCAAGAGTAAAAACATACCGCAATCTTTTTAGAACAAGATTGACCTCATCAGCCACAGAACGCGATTGAGCTGATGATTGTGACCCTGTCAGAGTCACAATTTGCTCAACGGGATATCCTTTCAGAACGAGAGCCATCCTTCTCATCTGAGATGAGGAGAATCTCTCTTCCAGAAAATCTAACAATCGATCCTCCTCATCAAACGTCAGAGGTCGAGCCCGCTCTAAAGGTTCTGCGATCTCTTGATCTACAAGATCACGTTCTAGTCTAACCTGTTCTTCTTCACCTAGTCCACCCCAAAAATCTGCTTCCCCTAACCCTTGCCTATATGAATCAAGCCTCTTTTTAGAAGCAAAGACTTCTGGTCTTTTCTCTACAGCTCTTGCCAAAACTTCATCAAAATCATCCCAAGTTACCTGGAGTTGACGAACAATCTCGGTTCCTTCATTTGATTTCATTTTTTCCATAACTGCTATAGCGAATGCCCACGCCGGTTGTGTTAAAAGATAACCTTTATGTCCAGAAATTTTTGGCTGTAACTCTTGATAAAGAGTCTCCATAAAATCAGCACGAGTGGCAGGAAAATGCTTAAGAATGATTGACACAAGAGCTTTTTCCCAGGGTTTGAAAGTCCCGGGGTTTTGTAATTTTTTTACAATTTCTTGAATATCCTTGGGAGAAATTTTTAACAATAGATCCCTTAAATCATCATCTTTATTTTCTAAAAATTTCTTTTCAATGAGCAAAATACGAGAAAAACGATGACGGACTCGAGCTGACTGCACAATATCATCTCTACTTTTTGCTAAAAGGAAATAAACCTCTTTCAAAATCTCTTCTTGCTCTTGCCATCCACCGTCTAAAAATTCACCAACCTTTTTTTCAAAAGATGCTAGGTCTCCCAAGGTTCGTCGCCTATAAATTTGCGCAGCCAGGTGAATAGGGATTTCCATGACTTTCTGAATTTCCTTCTCGTCAATTTCTAAAGTTTCCAAAGCTATATCTAACACCTTCTTTTCTAACGCAGATATTGTTTTCAAGTTACCACTCCGAAATTTCCAAATGATACTTTCTAAAATTTCCTTAATCTCTTGGTCAGTCAACTGCAGTTCTCTCTTGAGATCCTCACTATCTTGATGCGGGTCTTCTTCTACCTCTGATCTGAAGAAATAGACCTTCCTTTCCAATGAAGTTAGAGGTACAGCTTCTATTACGGCTCCTCTCATTTTTCTTAAAGCGTGCTGGAGGATTTGTCGAGGCCTAGACTTTGCGACATCGAAAACTCTGGCAATTTCCACATCAGTATATTCTCTTTCAAATTTCCCTAATCCATAACTCATTTCTATCACTTCTTTTTCTCTCTCGGTTAGGACTTTATCAGTGTGTTCTTCAAGAATGGCTAAAAATTCTGCGACCATCGATTTGGTCAAGGGCTGACGATACAAACTCGATTCAATCAAATCTTCTGCCTCGTCTCGAAGTTGAACCAAAGAGGGGATTTGGGCTATGACTTCTGTTATTTCAAGATCCAAAGCTTCGGCTGGTTTTTCAAGTTCAATAGCCCTCCTAACCATTTTGTACATTTTCTCAGCTTCCCCTACTTTGATTTGCCAACGTTCTGCCATGAGAATGAAAAAATGATGAGAGATCCTTCCCAAAAGATAAGATGGCGCGACTTTAGCGGTTGCTTCTAACTTAGCAAATTTCTGCAACCCTTTTTCTCCTACCAATAGGGCCTCTTGAACAAAATCGTCCAGTTCCCCGAAAAAAGCCGCGCCAGCTAACCGTTCTGAAATATATTTAAAAACGTAATACATATCCATCGCTCTTCGTTCGAACATTGGCTGATATCGTCTGAATAAAATGGCTCGAGCCTCAGCGCTCTTGCCCGGATCATCACTTCTCAATTGCTCAACCAGAGATTCAATCGATCTCTCTGGGCGCTTACCACCAGCTTTGGCATAATCCCGACGATCTTTAATGGATCGCGTATCATCTTCGACGCGCTTATCTAATAAGTTCGGATCCCGGCCGCGGCCTTGTTGGGCTTCGATGTGGGCATTGATTGCCTTCAGGCCGGATTGGAAGGTTTCTCTGAGCGGAGCCTGTGCAGGATACCCGTCTTCTTGCACCCGGCGGGCAAACTCAGACTGCACCGTTGGTGAATCAAGTAACGCGGCAACAGGTTGCGTGCGGTCTTGTA
>JANLHA010000011.1 GCA_024653845.1 Candidatus Omnitrophota bacterium
ATCTTCAATGACAACCAATCGATCCGTATCAGGAATAAAACTAAAAAGCGCATTTAAAAGGGTTGTTTTACCGACCCCCGGCCCACCCGCAATGATGATGTTTGCCGGACGAATTGACATGCCCTCAATATAAAGCCAAAGCTGTGCCGCCACCTCATAAGACAATGTTCCACGCTTGATCAAATCCAAAATGCTCAACGGAGACATCTTGGCTTTGGTAATGGTCAATTGCGGCCCAAACGGAGATTTCACAATGTTGACCCGCCCCTCCAGATTGGGCAGTTCAAGATTCATGATCTTTTCCAAAGTTTTTCGACCTGAAAATAAAACCAATTTATTAATAAAAAGTCTTAATTCCTGACGGGATTCAAAACGTTTTCCCGTCGAGACAAGGCCCTGCTGGGCATGGTGAATATAAATAGGATTCAAAGCGTTAATGATGATGTCTTCAACATCAAGGTCTCCTAGAAAATCATGAATAGGTCCGTAGGAGAGAAACTGCTCAACAAATTTTGTGCGCTGATCAATGTCACTCAAATCTTCCATTTCGCGCTTATACCGGCCTCGGTCGTCTTCACGAAAAATTGCAGTCAATTCTTTTTCAATGATCTTGCGTTTTTCTTCAAGATCTTGCATCAAACGGAATTTACCGTATAAGCGATCCACAAGATCAAATTCGAGTTCCATTCTTCGTACTTCCACAGACTGTCCTTTCTTATCCATATCTAAAATACTAATTTTATTTTAACAATGTCGTTGTGAGTGTAAATGACTTTTCCTTCTTTCTCAGGGCAAGGTGGTATCTTTCTTTTTTTGTGGCATGGAGACAACAATCGCAGCTTGATGAATGCTCAAGTATTCTTGAGCTAACCTTTGGACATCATCAACTGTGACATGATCAATTTCTTCTGCGTATTTTTCAAAACGATTGTAACCAAAACCATACAGCTCATCTAACGCGGTCATGAAACCCAAAGCGGCATTGGTCTCCAACTCCATTTGAAAAGTTCCCTTAAGATACATTTGTGTTTCCTGAAGTTCTTTGGGGGTGATTGGACGCTGCTGAAGATCCGCAATCAAAGCCTTAAGCGTTTCTTCCACTTGCGTGGCTAGCTCCGGAGTCGTGGCCACAAAAAAATAAATCATCCCTTTATCGAGGCTCGCCATCCAATTGCCTCCTAATGTGTAAGCCTGGCCAAATTGCTCTCGGATACGATTAAAAATTCGACCATTGAATGACGATCCTAAAATGGAAGATAAAACTTCAAAACCATAATAATCAGGATGAGAAAGTTCAACCGCGTGAAACCCCATCATGACCATGGCCTGCTCTTTATTCATCTGAACAACTTTACGCCGAGTTCTTTTCGGGGGCGATTCTTGATAAGTCTTCAATTGCACTTGTTGTGTCGGCAAATCTGCCAACTTTTCTTTAAATAATGCCATCACATCTTGGGGGTTAAAATCGCCAAAAACAGAAATCACCATATTTTCTGAACTCAACAATTCTTGATAAAAATTTTTAATATCCTCGCGAGTGATTCCGTCAATTGATTCTGTGGTCCCTAAAGGCTCCAACCGAAGAGGATGCGTCTGGAAAAGGAGCTTTCTCAATTCTTTTCCCGTCGAGTAATGCAGGTCATCTTGAAGGGCAATGATTGCGGTCTTTTCTTGGTCTTTTTCCAAAATCAATTCCGATTCCTCAAAGGTGGGATTTTTGATCAAATCTGATAAAAGATCAATCCCAAAAGGTAAATCCTGCGACAGGAGATTCAAACTGATCCCAAAACTATTTCTTCCAGAAAATCCATTCAGTTGAGCTCCACGAGACTCAACACTTTCAACAATTTCGTGAGCTTTACGGCTCGTTGTTCCTTTGACCCAAAGCCGGGATGTCAATTGGGAAAGGCCATTCTTTTCTTCAGATTCTTGACGAGTCCCCCCTTGCAAAGCCACATGAATAGACACCAGGGGAATCGCATGATTTTCTCTTAAAAGAAGTGTTAAACCATTTTCTAAAATAATCTTTTGAATTTTCTTAATCACAGGTGCTGCCGGGGCTTGCGAAACAGTTTTATCTTCACGCTGTGGCCTTAAAATCACAAGACTCATTTTATTTTCTGCCAGATATTGCTGAGCAACCCGTCGGACATCATCACTCTTCACTTTACGAATACTGTCGAGATACTTCTTAGAAAAATCACAATCCCCAAAAATCATTTCATCCATTGCCGATCGAGAAGCCACCTGGCCAGTGGTTTGATACCCTTGAATATACTGACTGATGAGTTGACGCTTGACTTTATCTAGCTCCTGCCCCGCAACTCCTTCCTGGACAATTCGCCGGATTTCTAGACGAATGGCATTCAACGCTTTTGTTTTTTTCTCTGCATCATCGTCTAGGACCATCTCAATACTAAACACGCCAGAATCGATGGGGGTAAAATTCCAAGCTGAAATGGATCGCACATATCGTTTCTTTTTAAAAAGCTCTTTGTAAAGTCGTGAACTTTCACCTTGGCCAAGAATCATGGCAAAAATATCCAAAGCAAACATGTCTGAATGACGAGCGCTGACCCCTTGGAAATTCAAAGAGATTCGTGTCAAATCCGTTGGATATTGCTCTTCATATTGTCGAGTCAAGACCTGCGACAACTCTTCAGGGACATTTCGCGGAGGGTAGGATTGGCGCTGAAAATTTTTAAAAACCTCTTCGATTCGAGGAAGAATTTCTTTCGCCTGAACATTCCCCGCGATACTCAAAATAATGTTATTAGGAATATAGTGCGTCTGGTAATACTCTAAAAAGTCTTCTCGCTTTAACTTCCGAAAGAGGTCCTCATACCCGATAACAGGGATCCCGTAAGGATGTTGTTGAAAGACTGTTTTAAAAATCAATTCATTAAGATATGAATCCGGCCAATCCCTGCGCAGCTTCATTTCGCTATAAACAACTTCTCTTTCTTTCTGAATTTCTTCCACATCAAAACTAGAATTCATCAACATATCAGCCGAGATATTTAAAGCTTTATCAAAAGCCTCAACGGGCAAGGTAATGGTATAAATCGTGTAGTCGTGAGCCGTGGAAGCATTAATCGTGCCTCCAAGCCCTTGGATCTCCTGAGAAATGGCACCGACAGGACGATTTTGAGTTCCTTTAAATAACATGTGTTCAAGAAAATGCGAAACTCCGGAACCCAGAAATTTCCCTTCTGTGGCAGATCCCGTCTTGACCAAACTGTAAACAGAAACGACGGGACTCGACGGCATCTCGGTGATCAATACCGTAAGACCATTCTTGAGAACATATCGTGACGTTTGCAGAGAAATTTCAGGGGAAGATGAGTTTGCCGAATCTTGAGAAAAAGCCGTGTTCGACAAAAAAGAAATCAGAAAATAAGAAACAAAAAAAATCTTACGACAGAAAAATTGGGATGAGAAGGCATTATTGTTCATGTTTGCGCCTATATTCGTCGAGAAGTCGACGGATATCATGATTCGCATTTTTGACAATTTGAGAACAGATATAAATCAAGAGTGAAAACTGCCAACAATCTTCGGGGCCAGCAATCAATCCCGTCAATACATCCTCAGATTGTTGTTGTTGCTCGGAGTAATATCGAATCGCCTTATCCAAACCACCTTCAAAGACATCCAACGCGTAAGTTTGATTATTATAGCGTAAAGATGGGAAATGCACACCGCGAACTAATAAAAAATTAATGAAAGCGTCTTGGTCCGTTTTATTCTGCTCATCAAATTCAAAGCCTTGAAATTGAGGAAGATTCGGCGGCAGAATCAAAGACGGTCGCTCTAGAATCACTTCCCCTTTTCGTACGACGGTATCTCCATGATTGATCGATGATTCCGCAAGCAAAATATATGGGACTGGAGTTTCCTGAAAAGTTTTGAGCAACTGAACACGGGAGCGGACAATTTCTGTTTGCTTTAAAGCTCTCTCCCAAGCTTTTTGAATGTCCATAGATTTGACCTTTACGAATTGAGGTGGGAATAATTAACGATCATACGGAAATGGCGGAGAGGTAGGGATTCCCCTGTTTTCTCCAATTCTAAAATATAGTAAATGGGTAATCGAACCTTGTTGTGCAAAACAGGTCATTCAGCGCCTCTATCCAAAATAGCGTTGGGATGCCCCTTCCTGTGCATATATTTATAACGAATAGGTTGATAATGGTTTTCGGAAGTAAACGGAGCAAAAAAATGATCAGCCAATAGGTCATTCCGAACAAAGAAAGCATTTGCGCCTAAACAGTCACACCCAACAAGACTATATCCAAGCCGATTACCAAGTATTTCAAAAGCCTTCAAGCTAGCACCAAAATTTTGCGTACCATCCCACATTTTCGCGGGAACATACGCAACTTTCCAATCAATATCAGGTGGAATAGCGGCATTATATTCTACCGTTACAACCCTCGGCTTAAATTCACGAAGAGCTTCCCAAATATAATAAGTATTCTGATCAACGTCTATGGAAAGTAAATCGATGTCCTCAGGAACTTTGAGCTGTGAAAAAATATTCGAAATATTATCTTTGGCAACAAAAGCCTTTTGGAATTTTATACATCCATTTTGAAGGTCCCCACGCACACGCATTGTATCCAAAAATGAATCATTACCATCAATCCAAAACCCTTTCCAACCCTGAGCAAGAAGAAAAGCCGTGTTGTTTTCTGTACCGTCCCCAATTCCTATTTCGACAAAAGTACGATTCAAAACTTTTATTCTTCGAAAAATCTCGTGAATGATTCCATCTTCATAACTTTGTGAATTTACTTGGAACCCATACTGATACAATACGCGAGGGTCTAAATTACGGGAATTACGCTCTAATTCTTGATTAAAGTAATGTATTGCTTGCAATTTCTGGATATCCTGCAATGTGCGCTGGATATCCAGAAATGTGCGGTTGCCGATAACACGTTCACGCCATAGTGGAACGTATTTAGAAATTCCATAAACGGCTTTACGGATTTTATCTTTGAGCATTATCTCTCCCCAGTTCGAATCCCCGACAACTCGAGCCAAGAACGAATCCAGCTTCTCGTTGGATGGTTCACAAAAAAATAAAACGGAGAGGCAGGGATTCGAACCCTGGAGTAGCTTTGGGCCACCACACGCCTTCCAAGCGTGCGCCTTCAACCGCTCGGCCACCTCTCCTTACAAAAAAATTACAAGAATTATCTTCAGAGAAAGGAGAAGTGTTCTGTCGATTTCCTCAGATCCTTCCAGATGAATCGACCCACCTCTCTTACTAACAATCTATCCAAACAACAGCGCCCATCCTAGCATCGAATTCTTCCACCGTCAATCAAATCACTCGTTCATTTCCACCGTCGATGGGAATCTGTGCACCTGTTGTTTTTGAAAACACTGATCCGGCCATGACACACACCAAATTGGCCACATCAACTGACGTGATTTCAGTTTTGAGCAAATTGCTTTTTTTATATTCCTCAATAGACATTCCATATCGCTTGGCACGTTCCGCCAAAACTTGTGGCGTCCAAATGGCTGTGTCAAAAACCTGATTCGGATGAATCACATTCACACGAATTCCATCCGAGCCTAATTCCAATGCCGCAACCCGCGCCATCTGTGTTAAACCCGCTTTTGCTACAGAATAGGCACCAGCTCCCGGGCCTGGTGCCGGAACATTTTTAGAACCCATGATGACAACCGCAGGATCTACACCCACTTTCAAATAAGGAATGGCGGCTTTCAACAAGCGCTGATGGCTCGTCAAGTTGACATCCAAACTCTTTTGCCATGTTCCCGACGACATCTCCGCCAGGCTTTCGCTAGCAAAAAATAAACCCGCA
>JANLHA010000023.1 GCA_024653845.1 Candidatus Omnitrophota bacterium
ATGACTTAATACAGACGTTCTTCCCAATTGACAGTAAATGCAATCCAAATTGCAAATCTTAACTTTATCAGAAAGGGGATCGATTCCTAAAGATTTCCCCATTCGCCAGGATTGAACCGGGCCATAAACATATTTAAAATTTGTCTGAATCATCACTTATTGCAATATTGTTTTCTTAATTTAATCAGGTTGGATATCGTTTCTATGAATCACATCCATTAAAGCCATTCGTAGAGGGCTGCACTCTTGAACTTTCAATGCCAGAGCCGCATTCTCCCCGGCCACAGCAATAATGGTTGAACCTGTCTTTACAAGATTCCCTTTGACCACAATCTCTGCACTTTGCAAACAAACTCGTCCTCCAACGGCTAATAGCTCTTCCCAATTTCTTTCCTTATAGCCAAACAATGGGAAAAGATACTTGGAAATCAACATGGGAACGATCCGGCTAATGGCACCCATCATCGTTTCATGTAAAATGATACCGCCTCTTCGTTCGATCTCACTTCTAATCTGCGGATCAAATGGTTTCCAGCGAGGATTCCCGACCTTATGCGCCACGACGACAATTAACTGAATATGACTATTCTCTGCCAAAGAAAGATATTGCTGAACGCTGTGGCCTGTCGTTGCAGATACGACAAGGATCACTCGACGGCTATTGATCCACCTTGCAATCTTCTCTTTAATACTAAGAACCGAACTGTGTATCGGCGAAGCCAAATTTAATAGCATACCTACACTCTCCCTTTTGATGACGCCACTCTGAAACATTCAAAATGACATGTCTACATGCTATTTTGAGATAAATAAAAAATCCTTGGATCGAACACGCTACTTCATCAAACTCGCAACTGTTGTATTCTTTAAAAAATTCAGATAGTTCTCTTTAACAATTTTCCATTCATGATGGACCGGGCAGGGATGCGTATCCGAACATTTTTTCATTCCCAACGCACAGTTGGACCAAACACTCACATTTTCAACAGGCTCAACGACATCAAATAAAGTGATTTTCTCAGGCTCTCTGGCCAATTGAAAACCTCCTCCCAGTCCTTTTTGCGAAAGCACCAAACCCTTCGCGGCAAAACTCTGCAACATTTTCCCTAAATAATTCTGAGGCGCCTTGATCCGATGAGCAATGACCCCAACTCCCAACCACTCTCCTTCTTTGAGTTTGGCCAGCTCGACTAAAGCGTTAATTATTTGTTTGCTTGTTTTGGTCAACATGATTTTGTAATAGGATACTTACATGCGATTATACAATTATGGAACTTTTTGTCAATAAAAAAATGACAAAAACCCTCTAAGGGATAGCCCCCAGGGGTCATCGCTGGACATCAATCAATTGTGAAAAAAACGGCTTGAATCTGCTCCCTAAAACGCTGAAGTTTTAAATAAACTGCGGGAGGAGTGAGAAAGAAAACAATGTTCTTACAGCTCTTCGGTTTTAGGGATCGTAAAACAAACGGTGGTCCCCTCCCCTGTTTCCGACTCTACCCAAATTTTTCCCTGATGAGACTCAACGATCCTTTTACAAAGGCTAAGCCCTATTCCACTCCCTAAATATTCACTTTGGGTATGTAGTCTTCTAAAAAGATCAAAGACGCTTTTAGTATATTCGGGTTCAATTCCTATTCCATTATCTTGGACCGAAAAAACCCAATGATTATTTTCTAGTCGAGCAGAAATATGGATATGAGGGATGTCTTCTTTTTTACGAAATTTAATGGAATTATGAATCAAATTTTGGAATAACTGCATCAATTGAACTTCATCTCCCCTAATGACAGGACAACCGTTATATCTAATTTGTGCCGAACTTTCTTCAATATTCACTTTTAAATTCTCAATAGCTCGTTGAAGAACAATATTAGAGTCCAATTCCTTCAATTGAATATTTCCTTTTCCCGCCTGAGAATACTTCAACAAACTCTGAATTAATTTTTGCATCCTTTCAGTACTCTCTAAAATCGATGAGAGAATCTTATCTGCATGATCATCTAATTTTCCTCTATATTTTCTAGCCAGAAGTTGGGTATAAGAATTGGCAGCTCTTAAAGGTTCCTGAAGATCGTGGGCAGCTAAGAAGGCAAACTGTTCGAGTTCTTTATTCGACCTCGCCAATTCATCCATCGTCAAATCACCCATTTTCGATTGATCCCATCCTTGAGGTGGATAAAGAACGTCTTGGGATTTCTTGGCGGAATCAGCAGATGAAATTTTATTTTTCATACATACCTCTTCAGTTTTATAGGATCGGTACTGAAAGTCGCTGCTGACGGATAACCCCCGACAATCGAAAAAACACCGCCAGCAACGACAGGAATCTAGTTTTTTGATAAAGAATCGTCAACCACCTTCGTCGTGGTGAAAAGCACACGGATTCGTCCATCACGCCTAAGATCTTTGTCGCCTATCGCACCGGTACTGATTTTATCTGGTGAGATACCAACATCGATCAATGCCGCACGAATGGCGTTGACACGAAGATTATTTAGACCTTGATCACGCGATCTCACTGCGGTTCCATCAATTCCGATTTGCAATGATGGATTTTTCTTCATATAACCCGCAATTTCGTTGACCTGTTTTATGTCTTCCTTATTAAGACTGGTCTCATTGGAATAAAAATTAAACTCCTTATAAGGATCCCAGTAGCCAACCCTTCCTACAACGCCCTGATAACCCGTCGCTCCCTGCTTACCCATAACTCCTGAGACGCCAGAAGGACCAACTAACCCAGCGATACCAGCTGTGGTATTACCCTGAGCACCTTCTTTTCCAACGGTTCCCTGTTGACCTGCCAGACCTGTATAACCAGCAGGACCTGATGGACCGTATAACGTTGCCCCTTTGGCACCCACTTCTCCAATAGGTCCTCGTTCACCTTGGGGACCCGCGACGCCTCGTGGACCCGCGTAACCAGCTAAGCTTTCCCCTTCTTCGCCCCTCATCCCAACTTCACCTTGCGCACCTCGAGGTCCGGTCGGTCCGACGGCACCTACAGACCCTCTCGCAACATCACCGATGGATCCACGTGGGCCCGTAAGACCTTGTTCGCCCATGGGACCAGCAGGGCCTATTTCACCACGCTCACCTCTTAAAGCAACACCCGATACACCTCGGGGCCCAGTTAAACCTTGCTCTCCTGCATAACCCGCAGGACCAGCAGGTCCGCGCGGGCCAACAAGGCTCGCATGCTTATCTGTACTACTACAGCCCGCCATGACAGCCAAGCTACCCACGCTGAACAAAACCATCCCTAATCTAAACATGTGTTGTGATTTCATCATCGTCCTCCTCTTAGTTAATTCTAAAAAATTTCTTCGCGGGGAAAAATGTCTTCACGAGACGATCATTCCTCCAGCTTCATACCTATATTGTAGAGGGAATCGAAAAGCGGGCAATTGTACCGAGGTATATCTACCTACCGGCAGGAAAACTTCAGGCGATACGGGTTCGCTACAAAGAAGACACTGCAGAAACCTTGCGGTGAATTGGTGAAATCCGAATCGAAAGTTGGTTTCGTTTTAAAAATCGTAAAGCTGCAATGCGTAAATCCGTGGGCGTTAAAACAGCTTGCCCTCTCTGCCCTGGAATGACATCGACGGGAAGAAGAGCAAAACCATTGGTTTCCTCCGGACCGGGTCCAGCATGAGAGCCATTCTCGATGGGGAAGGTCATGGGTTTATGGCCTGGTCGAAATCCCATGAAAGTGAAATCACCTGCATTGGGATGATGGCAGACACGGATTAAATCTTCGGTGACTAGGGTCAAATATGGGTGGTCATCTCCTAGAATTTTCTTAGCATCTTGCGGCAGACTGAATTCTCCTTCTTCAGTCCAAACGCGGACTGATTTCTGTTCTTCCGGCAACATGAGAACAGGAATTTTCGCCTTATCAACCAACTCTCGTGCAAACCGATGCTTCTCTTCTGGACTCATCCCTCGTGGCAAATAAATATTTCCCGTCGGCCCAATCGCCGTAACGATGAGCTTCTTCTCTAAAAAATCATCTTGAACATAACTTGTATCACTAAAATTTTTATCAATAAAAGAAAGCCCTAAAAAACGAACACGCTGCAGCTGTTCTCCATTTTTATCCAAAGGCCAAAAATCGGCTGTTGCATCAAACTCTTTAAAAACTTCGGCCACAGCCTCTTGAACACTCCGATTGTATTCCATCATATAGGAAACCGTGTCTTCCTGCCCATGATCCGAATAAATCCAAACATCGTAACTGCGACGGGAGGAATGCACTGCCTTGCGATAAATTTTCTCAATGACGTGATCAATTCCTTCCAACGACCAATGAGCGGATTTCGATGACGGACCGCGGTTATGCGCATGTTCATCATACCCTAATAAATTCAAATGAATAATGGGTAACCCTCGCACAATATCAATTTTCGCTCCCAGAGTCACCAGCTCCCGCAGAAGAACACAAATCAGCGCACGAAGATAAATGAACTTCAATTCTTTCTTAAAATTCTCCCCTTTAAAAATTCCCCGTCCGAAGTCAACAATCCCCAAGATCATCTCCCATAGGGTCAGCACCAACATCTGCACAACCGATGGGAATTGAGTTAAAACTAAAATAACAAGATTGATGGGATTGACTTCCTTCCAAATTTTGCTCCACCCTAAAGACGTGGCACAAAAATGCGATTCTTGAGCGCCCCCCGAATAAATATTCGAATACGAACTTCCTCCTTCTAAAAGCCCCTGTCCCTCTCGTGCCAGTCGTGCTTCGATTTCAAGCACCGCTTCGCTGCTATACATTCGAAAAATCTTTCTGTTTTGCCGATCGAAAAATGCAAAAGCCGGAACAATCTGTTTGACGCCATAAAATAATTCGCCTTGAACTGCTGGGGTACTCGACGGTAAACCAGGGTAATGGGGATAAAGCTGGTAGTACTTCTTTTGAAGAAGACCTTTTAAAAAAGGCATTTCATGATTAACAAACGCTTTTTTGAGCTGCAGTCCAGAAAAACCATCAATCTGGATAAGCACAAGTCCGGGTTCTGCCTCTGCCCCTTCCACGCGGGGAAGATGCAAAAGCCTCGCGGACCATTCACTTAAAGATAACAATCGAGGCAATTTTACCAAAAAACTTTTGGTTTTCTTTTTTATCGGTTTATTGGAATTTGGGCTTCCCGTCATGGCCGCACCGCCAGCGTACATCATATTCTTAAACATGTCCCACTCATTCCTGAGACGATCCCCAAGAGAAGACCAAGCACTATCTTTACGATCAGGCGAGACGTATTCTTTAACCCTGACCTCTTGATAAATTCTGAGCATCTTTTTAGCGCAAAGATCACTTGCAAATTCTTTTGTCGTCACTACTGCATTTTTCTTTATCTGTTGGAATTCAGCGAAAGGTTGATTCAGGCACCATGAGAGCGCCTCTAAAAACAAACTCTGGTTTTCTCCAAAAATTAACCGTCCGTTGTAGCCATCTTTAACAACTTCACGCACCCCCGGGGCATCAATCGCCACGACCGGCAACGCTGCGGCCATCGCTTCCACCAAAACAATCCCCTGCGTCTCAGTCAAGGAGGCGAACGCAAAGATATTCATTGCATGATAACAGTCAACCAAATCTTGATCCTTAAGAACACCCGCCAAATGCAGTCGTTTCCCAACTCCTTGCTCGTCAAATATTTTTCTGATCAGATCCTCTAATGGCCCTTCTCCTACAACCAAAAAATGCGCCTTCATTTCTTTAGTTAAATAAGCCGCAACGCTGCGGCTCAAAAATTCTAAATTTTTTTCTAAAGCCAGCCGACCGACATAACCAATAACAATCGAATCTAAAGGAATCCTCATGCTTTTACGAATCCGCCTTCCTTCTCCTTTAGAAAATTTCTGCAAATTCACACCCGTTGGGACCACTTCCATCAGTGTCTTAACACCTCGCTCTAAAAGCAGAGCGCGAACACTTTCGCTAGGAACAATCACCTGGTTAACCAAATTCGCGTAACCCGTAAAAAGCTCAATGATAAAATGCTTGATCCCTTCATTTTGGACCGGCAGATAATGCATGTGTTGTTCAAACATCGTATGATAAGTAAACACCAAGGGAATACGAAATTGACTGCTCAATCGTAACGCAATGTCTCCCATCCAAAAAGGATGGTGGCAATGAATGATATCCGGCATAAAAGTTTTCATCAGTTCCGGTAAAAGGCTCGACATTGGTAGAGCAATCGAAAATTCCGAATGGTTAAATTTTTGAATGGCCCGCAGACGCACCACACCAACTTCGTCGGGCGGCGCACCCTCACATTCGGGGGCGACAATAACGACATCATGACCCAATTTTTCAAACTCCGCTGTAAATGAACGGATCGATTCTTCGATTCCTCCTACCATGGGTGCATAAGTGTTTGTCATCATCAGAATTTTCATTATTGTTCCCCTATTTGCTGCCCCTTCAACTGAGCTCTAAAAACCCACCATTTGTATCCAATAAAAGTCACCAAGCCTGATGACATCGAGGCAATAACTAAAGCTAAAAAAACAGCGCTCGGCCACAAGCTGAGAATATGTTGATTGATGAAAATATTGATTCCTAAAGCTAAAAAATTAATGAGTGTATAACGAACAAGTTCAGCAAGCGATGGGTGCTTGTACTTAAATGTCCAATATTTATTAAACAAATACGCGACAATCCCTGCGCAAATAAAAGAAATTCCCGCCGATAAGTTGAAAGATAAGAAACAAATTAGAAGATAATAAATGCCAAAGTGTATTGCACCAACAACAGTCCCTGCAATGGAAAATCGGATGATTTCTTTTCTTATATTCATATCGTTTCCTAGAAATTAATTTTTCCTGAACGAATGATCTCCTCGAACTTTCTTGCCGAGGCTCGAATCTTTCGTTCCTGCGTTGCATAATTCACCTCGATCAATCCGAATCTAGGAACAAACCCTTCCGCCCATTCATAATTATCCAACAGCGACCAATAAAGATAACCAATCACGGGCGCACCCTCTTCCATCGCGAG
>JANLHA010000029.1 GCA_024653845.1 Candidatus Omnitrophota bacterium
AACGATTCCGAGTATTGTTATGCATTATACGTACAACGGAGCGATGACCATTTTGCCTGTTGTGATGCTGATGTTTTCCAACCCAAGCTATTTTGAATACCAGGTCAATTATTTTCAGATTGATGGTCAGCAAAAAGAAACTCTTTTGCGAAAAACAATTCAACAGCACCCGGATTTTTTTGATGCTTATCATGATTTGGCAGAACTTTACGCGCAAGAAAAAAGGAATCTCGAGGAAGCATTGGATTTGATTAATCGGGGGTTAGAAGTTTATCCTGATCGATATATGTTTTTGAATACCAAGGCCGAAGTTTTGTATCAGTTAGGCCGCTATGATGAGGCCCAACGAGTGATCCGGGGCCTTCTTGAGCGATATCCTGATGATCCCAACCTTAAAAAGTGGCTGGCGAGGTTGCGGCCTTAAGTTTCTTATTCTGTTTCCCTTCCGTGTTGCCGATTTTTCAAAAGTAGACAGTTTTTGATTCAAAAGTGGACAGGTAAAAAGTCGATAATTTTTTGACGAATGACCTTAATGAGTTTGCTGTTATACCAGAATCTAAGTTCGTAGAAGTCAGGGGCAAGGATGTAAACGCGAATGTCGACGGGGTAGCGAGGTTCGACATTGGTGAGCTTGATGTGTAAGTTTTTGATAGTGACCGAGTGGTAGTTGTCAACGAAGCGAGATGTGCGTAAGGCAAAGATGTCCTTAAGGCTGATAAAAGGCTTAGGAATGGACCAAGAGCGGAATAAAGATTTTCTTGTCTTTAAAGCGGAATTAAATCTACGATTAGGAATTTCCTTGGTGGTTGAGTGGAATTGTTTGTAGTTGTAGCGGTCGCGTTCGTAGTTGAGGATGCGTTGAGCGTGGTTGATGTCTGTGACATTTTCACGGATGCAGGTACGGATGAGATGATCTTGAAGCCAGCCGTAGGGGCGCTCGATTTTACCCTTAGCCTGAGGAGAGAGGGCGTAGATGGGTTTGATGTTACAGTCTTTGATGACCATCTTCCATTGAGGGTCAACGTCGTCGGTAAACTTTTCAAAACTGTAGTGTCTCTGGTCGCGACCTCTGACGTAACGGAAGATGGAATGGCAGTCGGTGTAGTAGCTCAAAGGAGTGCCGTATTTGACAACGACTGATTGCAAAGCCTGAATATGAGACCAGGAAGATTCTTGTTTAACCAGTTGGGCATAAAGCAAGAGTCGGCTGTAGTCGTCTAAGGAAGTGATAAGAGTCCATTTAACACCTGAATCGGGAGCCCAAAGGTGGTAAGAGGCGTCATGCTGGATGAGTTCGCCTGCATGGGTGGTTAAAACCTCTCGGTCATGGGCTTTGGGTTTGCTACGTTTTGGTAAGTAGAATCCATTGGCTTTGGCGTAGTTAATAATTGTTGATACGGCGGCTGTTTGGCCGTAGTTGTCTTCCAGCTGTCTTTGGACATAGCTGTAGTTGTAGCGGTAGAGTGGAATGTCTTTGTTTTGGATGGCTTTTTTATCTATGGTGAGCTCTTTGATGATATTGTTTTGAACTTCCTCGGCTATGCGTTTGGCTTGGCTTGATCGCTTATACTCGACGGAGAATTCTTCTGGATGTTTACGATAGGCGGCAAGGATTCGAAAAAATCGAGCCTTTTCAATCGAAAGAATTTGCTCAATGTATTTGCGTTCGATCTCTTTGTTTAGATATTTTTCTAAAAGCTCTTTAACCTGATCATTCGTAAATCTCTTGTGGATTTGGCTAGCCATAGCGGGAAGTCTCCTTTTTCTTCCAAGTATGGCTTACTTTTAGGTGTCTACTTTTGAATCAAAAATTCGCTTAAAACTGTCTACTTTTGATTCGTAAATGACAATTCTGTTTCCCTTCCTTGTTAATCATAGAAAATAATATTATACTTTCACCAAATTCATCACCTACAAAGTCATGATCATTCGTATTTTCTTAATTCTAAGTCTTATTTTTTCATCCCTGGCCCCTTTGCTTCCCGAGGTGCAGGCGCAGGGATTTCCTCTGCCTACAACAGAAAGGACGCCCCCTGTCGCTAAGGCCCCTTTTATGGCTCCTATTCTGCAGGGGATTGTGATCCACCCCAAAAATCCTCTTAATTTTGATTTCATTGTGAATAAAGGAAGCACTCATCTTTCGGATCAAGCTTTGCAAGAAAAAGCTCAAGGCTTGATCAAATATTTCTTGGCTGGCCTCACCTTGCCTGAAGAAGACCTTTGGGTCAACCTTTCTCCAGCAGAAAAGAACCGCATTCTACCGCAGACGTTGGGTCAGACCGAGATGGGAAAGGGGTTGTTGTCTCAAGATTACTTGCTCAAGCAATTGACCGCATCATTGATGTATCCCGAAGGAGAGATAGGAAAGAAGTTTTGGCAAGAAATTTATCGACGAGCGCAGGAAAAATTTGGCACGACCCATATTCCGGTCAATACGCTCCAGCGGGTTTGGATTGTTCCTGACGTGGCGCGAATTTTTGAGAATAAAGATCGGGCAGTCATCGTTAAGAGTCGACTCAAAGTGATGTTGGAAGAAGATTTGACAATGGCAGGTGACGGGAAGGAGGGCTCCCGACCGACTATAGGAGGGCGAGATACCGCAGCGGCAGGACCCGCCATTTTTGAATCCTCTCAGGTCATTCGCGAAATCATTGTGCCGGAAATTGAACGTGAAGTTAATGAAGGTGAGCAATTTGTGTTATTGCGCCAAATTTATCATTCGGTGATTTTGGCGACATGGTTTAAAAAGAATTTGA
Organism: Candidatus Omnitrophota bacterium; assembly: GCA_024653845.1. Taxonomy (GTDB): domain Bacteria; phylum Omnitrophota; class Gorgyraeia; order Zapsychrales; family JANLHA01; genus JANLHA01. Next base: position 2,757 of record JANLHA010000029.1, read on the forward strand.
AGAAAAGTTTGCTGGGCGAAACCTACGTCGACAAAGCCAAAGTTAAGGGTGTTGAGACCGATGACCCAGAAATGAAAGAGAAAATTTACCAGCAGTATTTGGATGCGTTCAAGAAGGGTGCGTACAACTACATCCGTGAAGAAGTGGATCCGTCGAGTGGCCAAATGATTCCACGAAAGTATTTTTCTGGAGGGACGGATTTGAAAGTCACGGTTGATAGTGGCGCAACCGCAGGTGAGGCCGAAGAAATTTTGCGCGACCCCGATGGATTTGTACAGGCAGAGTCTCGTTTTAAAACGGCATGGTGGAACTCCGAGACAGAAGTGGATCAAAATTTCTTAAGGCATGCATGGCCTCCATCCAAGACGCGCTGGATTAGCGCAGAGAAAATTGAAGCCGAAGAACTCGATAGTGAATCCAGCGCCGTCAGTCTGGTTTATTCTTTTCTTGAGAATCTAAATGTTTTAGGGGCGGCAGAGGCGCGGCGGATTTTTGAACAATTGCTTTTGGGCCGACTGGAAGGCCGTGCCAGTAGTGGTTCTCCTCAAATCAACCGCATTATTGTCCGTGAATACGATGGTGAGATTCCGGTCAAAGGCCATGCGTCTGATCGAGGGATTCATATTTTTGTTGATGCCCGTCCTGGCAAGCCTAAGCTCTCTGCCCGTCAAGAGGCAGGAATTCTCCTTCATGAGCTTGTGGCTTTCTTGGGAGGGAATCATGCACATGCCTTATCCGTTGAGACGGTTTTTCGCCAATGGGTGGCATTGAAGAGAGATGATCAATTATCCGTCAGGCAATTGGTTCAGCCTCTTTCACCCAATTTGATTGATGCGTTTCAAAGAATCCGTCGGCGAATTGAGAGCGCTGGCAATACTCGCCCACCAGATCTTCTCACGATTTTGAGTCGTGAACGCCAGGGTAAACGGGATTATGCGCAAGATGGTCGCGCCTCTCCTCTCATCGGAGATTGGCAGGAATTTCTGGAAGTACGACTTGCCGCAGCAGAGACCCATGCTCAAGCGGCTCATAGAGCTTCGCCGCAAGTTCCCATTCCTTGGTTGGCCTGGAAAAATTTGGAAGAAGATTTGGTATGTCTTATTGAGCCTAAGAACTTTTCGCTAGGGCCCGACGGTAATATTGTACTTCCTTCACCATCTCGACATATCCCATCGCATCCCGGCGATTCAGCGGATTATCGCGCTATTATACAATCACTCAATGCTCTTTGGCAGCAGCGAGGATGGGGAAGCATTTATCCTTATCTGGCAATGACAGACGATCGATTCATGGAGGTAAATCTTTCTCGAGCCGCTCAGGGACGCGTGCTGGGTTTGATTCAGGGAAGATCTTATCAGGAACGCGCAGCTTTTCTTATAAGCAGAGGAATGCGCATCATGATGCATTTGCATCGTGTAGGGATTCATCCCGAGGAAAATTATGAGGAACAGGATGTCTATTTTATTGATCAAGAAGACTTATCGAATATTATTCATGAATTGATTCCATTGATTTTGGAATGGCGGGAAAATTTGCCAGACGAATGGACGCAGGCAGCTTTTCCTGGCCTTCTGGAAGCGGAGGGACTTACCCAGGGAGACTTAATGCTCTGGTTTCTTGTGGTCATACTGCAGCCAATGGTCCATAACGAAACAATCACAAATCTTGTCCCAGGCAATTTTAAAGTTTTGATGGGGCAATTTAGAGAAAAATTCCAACGACAACAACCCGTCGATGCGCCCAGCGTTCCTATTGATGCACCCGAAGATCTTATTGCTTATTTTATTGATCAAATGTTGCAGAACCTTCGTGCTCAGGATGGAGCTCCGATCAGTGATCAATCCGTGGTGAATCTTTTGAATGAAGCTTTTGGAGTCTTAAACAAGCCCGCTGTGAAAAATACTTTGCGCTTCCCGGGTAACGTTTTTAGTGAAGAGTATACCTATTCATCAACGGTGACGACTGTTTTAGAAGCCATCTCTCGACCCGTTGGAGTCGAACCTCTTCTGATTCCCGTGTTAAACGCCGAAGTGATTTTGCCGTATGTTGAAGCCGTCCGGCGGGATGAAATTAACGCGCTTCTTTTTGCCGAAGCTGTAGGGAAGGCGCCGAGAGCAAAGTATTTAACGGATCCAGAAGAAATCCAGCTTGGGCTTTATGCCGCAACCTTCCGTCACCCTCGGCTCGTCGGGCGATTCGGTGCTGTGGCGGAGAGGATTGAAAGCACGATTAATCCTCGACCCCGTGATGACGACGAAGCGATGTTGGTGGAGGCAGGAGGAGCTCCGAGCCGTTCGTTAGTGGGAATGCTCGATTTGTCAGAGACGAGTATTGAGGAGTTGCAGATGGCGACGGAAGTTCTAGAAGGGATTGCGGGATTTGTCCGTGAGTTAAAGCAACATACAGCTGAACAAATGCCTGTAGGATTAGGAGAAGATTTCCAAAAATTGAGAGGTCAAGGAATTGTCTCTGCCCAAATGTTGCAGCAATCCTCTTTGGTGGCGGAATGGTTGGACAAGGCGGAAACGGAGGGTCAAGAAGTTGAATTGCAGGACAATTTCTGGAGCCTCTATGAGGCCATGTCGGATGAGAATGAAAAGGTGAGACGGGAAGCAACTCGACGGTGGACGGATAAGTTGCGAGGGGCTTCTGCTGAAAGCTTCGATCTTTTACAAAGATTTGAAAGACATTTAAGGACAGGGCTATCAGGAGAAGAGTGGCTAAAATCTCGCGCGGCCCGAGCGATTGCGATCATGATTGATCAAAATCGAGTCACTCGGCAGATGATCGAGATTCTCGAGATTAGAAAGGCTGTGGATGTTCT
>JANLHA010000030.1 GCA_024653845.1 Candidatus Omnitrophota bacterium
ATGACGAAAAAAGAGTCTTGAACCTGAAAACCTTCAGCCAGTCTCGTTTCATCAATATATCCATTGGTTTTGACTTGGATTGAAGCGCAGCCATTAAAGAATATAGCCAAAAATAACAAAAACAGAATGTTTTTCATGATTAAGAATTATACATCATTCCATTTGAATCGAATCAAACATATTTTTTAGAAGAAAAGGGCATCTTTTGCAGATGCCCCTTTCTTCTTGTCGGAATTTTTAACGATTTTCTGCGGCTTCTTCATAATCTCGATCAATTTCTTTCAAAGATGCATCCAATTCCTGCTCGATTCGGTCCCAATTTTCACCATCGGTCATTCTCAAGTCATTGAGTTTAGCTTTTGCCGCATTATATTTGGCATCAAGCTTTTGAATGCGTTCTTCTAATTCGCGTTTGCGGTCGGCAGTGGTTTCGTCTTCGGCCTTATTTTTAAGTTCTTCAATCTTATCATCATAACTATTAATAGCGCGTTTTAATCGCCATTCATTAAAGTCTTTGTGAATCTTCCCGAGACGGCTTCCCACATCCTTTCGTTCTTTTTCCACATCGGCTGCTTTTCGATTCTTTTCATCCATTTCTGCATTGGCCTCACGCTTAATTTCAGCAATGCGGTTTTCATATCCCTTGATCTGTTGTTCTACATGGACACCATCTTCTCGATAATCTTCTCTCGTCTCATCGATTCTCATTTGTAAATCCTGAATTTGTTTATTGATTTTTCTTTGATATTCTGCCTTGTCTCCCTCTTTATCCGCCAAGACTGCTTTTAAGGGCAATCCTAAAGAAAAGAAAGCAAGCAAGAGTGTTGGCAAGATTGCAGTTAAAAATAAAGTTTTTGGATATTTCATTCCTTCCTCCTTTGTATGTTACCGTAAAAATTTTCTTTTCTTACGGATGCAAACATGATGATCTTTGTGAAGGTATTCTAGGGGAGATAATGTTAGAGGAAGATTAACAAAATATTAGAAATTTATAAGCTTGATAAGGGGGAATTTGGAACACAATTCGCCTTTTTGTTTTCGAGTCAACTTTTTGATAGCCCATTCTTTACGCAATGCCGAAGGATAGTCTTGGCATATTTCCCAGTATTTAAGTTGGACAGGAGTTCGGCCTCTTAGATATTTAGCACCTCTGCCATGATTGTGTGCCTCCATTCTCTTCTTAAGATCATTTGTATAACCTGCATAATATGTGCCATGAACGCATTGAACAAGATAGATATAATGTTTTTTAAGAGGTTTCATGAGATCATGCAGGGGTAAAATTATCAAGAGCTTTGAGAAGATTGGATTGCATTTCTTAAGGTGGGGATGAAATGATTTACAATTTGGTCTTTTAAAAGATATCCTCCGGCCCCGTTTCTAAACGCCTCATTTCGTATATCAGGATCATCAAGCGAAGTTAAAAAAACGATGGGACGATTCATTTTTTTCTCTTTAAGGCGGTTGATGGATTGGATTCCTTGAGAATCGGGAAGATACATATCCAAAACGACAACGTCAAATTCTTGATTTTCTAAGAAATGAAGTGCTTCTTGCAAGTTATGAGCATGGGTAATTTGAAATTGATCATTTTCTTCTTCAATGAAGTAATGGATTAATTTTACAAATTTAAGATTATCTTCAACCAGAAGAATCCGCATCATTATTCAAATAATCCGTTGAGGTTCCGAGGCAAAATGACAACCGATAGCCAATAATCCTCGATTTTTCGCATCATTTCAATGAAATGGTCAAAATTGAACGTCTTTTTAATGTAGCCGCTCGTTCCCAATTGATAGCCCATATAAACATCATCTTCGGATTCGGAAACAGTCAAGATCAATACCGGAATCGACTTGAGTTCTGGATCGCTTTTGATTTCTGCAAGGATTTCCCGTCCATGTTTTTTAGGTAGATTCAAATCTAAGAAAATTAAGTCCGGCCGTTTGGCATATTTATAGTTTTCCAGTTTCCGAAGGAAGTTTAAGGCGTCGTCGCCCGTATTGACAACATCAACATTCAAAGGTGTTCGCCAAACCTTGAGGGCTTCTTGAGTTAATCTGGCTTCGGCGGGATTATCTTCAATCAATAAAATGTTGACTTTTTGTTGATCCATATCAGAATCTCCTATGAGTTTTCAGGAAGCGAAAAATAAAATGTCGATCCTTTCCCAAGAATAGATTGGACCCAAATTTGTCCATGATGATATTCAATAATTTTCTTACATATGGCTAGCCCAATTCCCGTCCCGGCATAATCGGAATGACTATGTAATCGACGGAAAATGTCAAAAATTCGGTCGAAATATTCAGGTTCAATACCCACGCCGTTATCTTCTACCGAGAAGATCCACATGCCCCCCTTATTTTCTGCAGAAATATGGACTTTCGATTTTACACCTGGTCTTTTAAATTTAATGGCATTCCCAATCAAATTTTGAAAAAGTTGAATCATTTGTGTTTGATTAGCGTAAATTCTGGGAAGTGAAGTGTGAGTAATCAAAGCTTTATTTTCTTCAATAGATATTTTTAAATTTTCAATGGCTTGTTCGCAAATCTCGTTCATGTCAATTTTTCTAAAAAGCTGGACGGGGCTTTGTAACCGCGAATAAAGTAGAAGGTCTTGGATCAACTTATGCATTCGATCAATGCCTTGAACAATGTACGTCATGTATTCATCCGCAGCAACATCAAATTTCCAACGGTATTGTTTGCTTAGAAGTTGGACATATCCCGACACCACGCGAAGGGGTTCTTGTAAATCATGAGACGCGACATAAGCAAATTCTTGTAATCCTTTATTACTTTTGAGCAATTCTTCCGTGTACTGATGAATCCTTTCTTCATCCTTCTTCCGTTGGATGTATTGACCGAGTTTGAATCCAATGGCCGTCATCAGGTCTAATAATCCCTGGTCAGGTTGAAGAGTTTGGCTGCTAAAGAATTCCAGGGCTCCTAAAACTTCTTTACCAGACTGAATAGGAATGCCCATCCCCCCACGTAAACCGTTCTGTTGGGCTGCGCTCCCTCGAGGGAAATTATTATCCTTTGTGAAATCTTCAATCCAAATGGCTGTGCGTTTGTCCCAAACTTTTCCAGGCAGCCCTTCTCCAGGTGAAAATTGGACGCTTCGCGAGATCATGTCAAATTCATTCATATGGATTGTGGGATTGTGCCATATTTCTATACAATGTATTTTATTGATCGAGAGATCAACTTCCCAATAAAGTCCAATTTCCCACCCAGTCAGTTTACAAATTGCTTTTAAAATTTCAGACAAAGCGTCGGAGAGAGTTCCTGATTCTGCTAAAATACGATTAACCGCGTATTGAACTTTAAGACGTTGCTCAACTTTGTAGCGTTCTGTCAAATCGTTAACCAAAACATGGAATCCCATAACTTGATTATCGTTGAATTGAGGAACGTAAGTCACATTGACGTATCGTTTCCCCCCATGCTTATAAGGAAGCTCTGCTTCATAATCGACCTTTTCCCCTTTTAAAGCTTGTTCAATATATGGCTTGCTGATTTCATAAGCCTTATCACCCAATACGTCTTTCATATGCTGCCCTTGAATTTGAGCCGTAGAGATCCCAAACCATTTTTCATATGCGGCATTGGTGAATTGATAACATTGATCTTGATCAATATAGGAAATCAATACTGGAAGAGAATCTGTAATCAATCTCAATTGTTCTTCACGTTGACGCAAGGCTTCTTCTGCTAATCTGCGTTCTTTTTGTTCAAGAGCGAGCGCGATAAAGTCAGCAATGGATGCAGCGAAGTTTTCTTCTTCAATGAACCAATGTCTCGTGGGGCCAACATGTTCATGGCAAAGAACTCCCACAACTTTCCCCCCGACGTGAACGGGAGCGTCGAGCATGGAAGAAATTTTTAAAGGGACAAGATAATTTTCTTTGAATTCTTTAGTGCGGGGATCAGCGCAAGCGTCGTGCGCCGCAATGATTCGATTTTCTTCGAGAGCCTTGAAATAAGAAGAATATTCTGACGCATGCAATTTAAAGCCATACGAATATTTTTGTTTACTTTGTTCATACAATTCAATGCAAGTAATTTTAGTATTTTGATCACCGTAGAGCCATAAGCTCACACGTTCCACGAGGATGGTTTGAGCATCAATTCTGAGGATTTCTTTAATTGCAAGAGAAAGATCTTCGGCGGTTTGTATTTTTATTTTGGCAACAAAATTTAAAGCTTCCGCTTGTTGGCGCAGATATTCCTGTCTTCTGGGAAGGGATTGTTCTGTAAGTTTTTGAGTAGCGATATCTTTGGTTGATGTTGAAAGATTTTTCTTTGCATTCCTGAGTGGCAAGATTCGCATGCCTAGATTTTAGCCTCTTATTTTGCCTTTGGCAAAATATTTTTCTTTAAATTAATCGTCGAGAATCAATTGTTTGAGGAGATGATTCCACCTGTTGTCATCGTATAAGTGACAGATGCGGCTGAAGGAGCAATGGGAGTGGCTGTTACAGTATAAGAATAATTTGATAAAACACTGGTGAAAGAATAGCCAGCATGAACCCCCGTGAAGTAATCCACTTCAAGGTAGGGAGGATCTACCGTAACGAGGTCTGTTGTTTGAGGAGGATAAATACCGTTCGCCGCAACATAATTCTCCAAAGCATTTGAAACCAATTTAAGGCTGGCTTGGGCCAGGGATTCATTGGTGTTTTTTCGTGCTCGGACAACATTGGGAACGGCAATAATGATAAGAACGGCGATAATGGCAACAACAATAAGGATTTCAATAAGGGTAAAAGCGTTTTTATTTCTTTTGATCATTGTTTTCTTTTTTTTCCTTTTCTTCACCTTCTTCGGATGTGGAAATTTCTCCTTTACGGATTTGTTGAATCAATTGTATCGCATCATTCAGGGTGGCATTGCTAATCACGTGCGTTCCTGCTTTAAGGATGGGTGGTTTCCCCCCTTGTAATTTTTGATATGTTTGAACTCCGTAAGGATGCCGAAAAATATCGTATTGTTCAAATGCAACTCCGTTCCCCCGCAGAATAAGCTCAATTTTCTTGCATTCCTTACATTCTTCGCCTGTAAAAAGTTCAACCTTAGCGGAAGCTAAATTTTTGGCTTCCTCGGTAGGTCCCACGGGAAGCACCTCTTCCTCTTTTTTTTCTTCTAGAGGAGCTTCTACCTTAGGTTTTTCTTCTTTCAGCTGCTTTATAACTTGAGGATAGTATTCTGCTGGGACCTTTGAAAAGTCGGTATTGACATAATGAATCTGACCATTTTTGTCAGTATAGTGGACAAGTTTGGCAAAACCTAAGGTTGGTGACAATAAAATAAGGATTAAAGAAGATAAAAAGATTTTCATAATCTATATATAACACAAGATTTAGATAAACTCAAAGCTATTTGCCATGGCCAAAAAGAGAGATTTGTATTTGGGGAAGTTGTCTTTGGGAGAAACGGAAAAACTCAGACGATAGAGATGCCGGTCTTTGACTAGAAACCAATCCACCAAGACGGTGTTGTTATCATTTTTAGGATAAGCTTTGACTAGAATGGCTTCTTGCCAATTGAGCTTGGTCCGGGTGTATTTGAACGAATTTTGATACTTGAAAACACGTTGGAGGGC